>DASPXY010001143.1:0-3787 GCA_035637055.1 Gemmataceae bacterium
CCGCAACGCCTGCGCCGCACGGTTCACCCCCCGGCGCGTCCGGCTGGACTTGACCCGGCCGCCGGTCTTCTGCCAGTTGGGGCACAGGCCCAGCCAGCTACAGAACTTCTTCACCGTCGCAAACCGCGACACCCCCGGCCCGATCTCGCTGATCACGGTCAATGCCGTCAACTCGCTGATCCCCTCGATCTCCGTCAAGTCCAGTCCCACCACGTAGTACAACGCCGTCCGCACGTCGAAACGGGGCGAGTTGACGCGGCGCTTCGGGCGCGCCTTCGGCTTCAAAGGCGGCAAGGCCCGGTCACACTTCATCCGCCCTAGCTGGAGGGCGATCTGCGCGTCCACCTTCGCCACCTGTCCCAGGGTGAACTGCCAGGCCTCGTAGGCTAACTTCAACTCGAACAGGTGCTCTTCCCGGTATGTCCCGGTCAGAGCCTGAGCGATCTCTGCCTCGCTGGCCTTGCACCCCTTGTCCCGGTACTTGGCTAACTTCTCCGGCGACCGCGTCCCGCGCAGGATCGCCCGGAGGATGGCCCGCCCGGTGAGGCCCGTGATGTCGCTGAGGACTTCCGTCAGCTTCAGGTTCATCTGCTCCAGGGCCTTCTGCAGGTGCTGCACGTGCCGGCTGGCCTGGCGGACCAGGTTGGCCCGCTGCCGCAGGTAGGCGCGTAACTGGCAGGTCTGCTCGTCGGACCGGAAGGCCGCGGCCAGCAGGCCGACGCTATGCAGCCGGTAGATCCACTGGCAGTCGCGGCGGTCCGTCTTGGGGCGTCCCCGCAACTGGTGGCTGTAGCTGGGATCGACCAGGAGGACCTCAAACCCCTCCGCCTGGAGCAGCTCGTACAAGGGGATCCAGTAGATGCCGGTCGATTCCAGGGCGACCGTGTTGACCTGGTGCTCACGCAGGAAGGCCGCGATGGCTTTCAGGCCATCCGTATGGGCGGGGAACTCGCGAATCAAGCAGGAAGCGGCTTCGCTGGTGAAGCCGACGCAGACCCAGTGGGAGCGGGAACCGATGTCGATGCCGGCGGCGTGCGGGTGTTGCACGGGCAGGGCTTCGACCCGGGCGGCCTCCCGCTGCGGACGGGCTTCGCGCTGGACCTTGGCCCGGGTTTGGCGACGGTGGTAGGCTTGGCGGTGGGCCTGAGCCTGAGCTGGCTGGGCGCTGGCAGGCGAGGAGGAAGCTGGTGGGTGTCTGGCCGTAGGTGCGGTCATGGGAGGACTCCGCAAAAAGAGGAGAGGGAAGGGGAGCGGCGGGCGTGCCCCAAAACGGTGTGCGGGGGAGGCGGCCGTGATCAATCACGAATCCCTGTTGCAAACGGGAACCACACGATCCGGGAAGGAGTCGCCGGGTCGGGGTCACCAGGGATGAGGCCGAAAACGCTCCCCGGCTCAGAGTCTGATGCGGGGAAGACTCGAAGGAGTCTAAGCCACCATTGAAGCGCCGAGTCAAGACACACACCGCCAGCGCTCAGGATAGTCCAACGTCGGTTCCTTAGCGATGGCGTTCTCGCGGAGCGAGAATAAGGGGGTCTGATCGACCTGATCAGCAAGCGTCAGCGAATCGCCGCCGGCAACACGGGCACTCGCCGTCGCACCCTTTGATGAGCGCCGAGAACGCGGTCGGTTGGGGAATGGTCATGATCGCCTTGAACGCCAGCGGGGCGCGGTGGGCATAGTGGCGATAGGTGACCCCGCCGACCGAATGGCCCAGGATCTCGACCGACGACTCGGGGACGTGCTCGTCGTAGTATGTTGCGCACGTCTTGCGGAGGTCCTTTAGCTCCCAGGGTTCGTCCTCACCGGTTTCGACGTTCGTCCTCGGCTTGATGCCTGCGAGGTCGCAGAGCGTCTGGAAGCGGGCATTGGGGCGTGCCCCCCCGCCGAGAAAGACGGGGTCGCCCAGACGCGGCTTCTCCGGCATGATGCTCTTGATGTGGGCGTTGACGACGCGGTTCATCGGCCGGAAGAACGCCTTGCCCGTCTTTACCCTGCGGTAGAACAGCCACCCCCAGCGTGACTGCTCCTTGACTTCCCGGTCCGGCGACTGCTGGCTCCACGAAACGTGCCGCCAAAGGATCGGCTCGTGGAAGGGCGCGGCTTTCCAGACGGTGCCCGTGTCGACGCCGTAGTTGAAGAACACGACCAGCGCGCCCCGCCAGTACCGCCCGACGGGGATCGGGTGGTCCCAGCCCCGCGGCCGCTCCATCTCGTGAGTCGCGAAGTAGAGAGCGTTGATCTCTGCCTTGGTCAGGTAGTGCCGCCCCGCGACGTCGCGTTGCTCCCTGGGCTTGGGGAACGGCGGTGGCGAGTCTATCAGCTCTTGCTCCCAGGCCCACGAGAAGACGGCACGCAGGTGTTCGCGGGCCTTGTTCGCGGTCAGGCCAGGGTTCGTACCTTCGTCCGCGACAGCGCGTTCGTAGACCCAATCAAGGAACTCGCGGATGTCCTTCCGCCGCAATTCCTCGATCGACACACAGCTCCCCCATTGCTCCCACTTCCTGAGAGTCGATAAGTATTCATTGCGAGTCCCGCGTGACAACGCCTTGGCACGCAAGTAACTCTGCACTGCCGCGTTGAGGGTCGTTTGCATCTCATCGGTTCCAGCGCCGCCGGCTCCTGCTCCGATGCCCGGTCCTCGCGGCTGCTGGCACCGGGCTACGCATCACGTGGCCGTGATGTCCGGCTGAAACGGAAGCAGATTGACAATCCGCTCATTCGCAGGGCCTACCCTCAAGACTACCCGACAAACTCGAAGGTGACGGATCATACAGTGAGGCTCCTGTGCCGATTCACGAATCCGATTCCCGGAAAGAACGCATGCCTGGTGCCTTGACCGATATCAGCAACCACCGAAGGCTGGCACGGGGTGTCGGACCGACGCGCGCAAGCACTGGATCGACAGCTGCTTCCGCACTTACGTCATCGACCGTCAGTCGCATTTGAAAAGAGTCAGACCGTCCGCCCGAAGGACCCACGGGTTGAAAAACAGCCGTGACGGGCTTCGCGTCGTTCCAGCAGGCGTCGTCCAGCTTGCCGTCGATGGTCGTCGGCGCCGCCTTGGGCTTGGCGACGCGCATGACCGGCCCGCCGAAGCGTATTCGACCTGCTCGAGGTCGTGTCCCTGACCATGAGAGGCTGCGACAACAAGGAGTGAGCAGACCATAGGGTAGCGCATCAAGAGTCCCTCAATCCATTGAGCGTCTGATTTGCCGGTTATCGCCTCATCGCGCAGCCGCCTGGAAATAGTCTTTCCCCCACGAGGACGGAGCGGCCCGCTCCGCGGGTGTCTTTCCTTCAAGCCGCTCGAAGAGAATTCCCAGTGGGCGCACCTCGTTGTTGATCTCGTCGAAATGACCCGTCTCGGAGAACGCCAGCAGATCGAAGCGGCTGATGGCCTTCCGGGTCACATCGTATTCGATTCGGCCGGTGAGCTGGAACTCGTCGATCTTGGGTTGCCCCTTCCTGGGTCCCTCGCCACTCGAGAGGCGTGCCGATCCCCTCAGCTGCAGGCGAATCATGGTGGGACTCACCTGCTTGACCGTGACCGTCAGCCCTTTCGCCAGCACTTGCTCCGGGCGTCGCGGCCCACCGTTGCCGCCGACGCGGACGAGATCGATCAGATAACGGCGGATGAGCCGATCTTGAATGGGAGCGGCGACGGCCTGGCGAACGCCCAGGGCCTACGCATTCCAGTTTCCCCAGGTTTCGGCAGACTTCGGCCACGGAGCGACCATGTTCACTTGTCCCAGGAAATCATCGGGGCATAAGATGACCCCGCCATTCA
>DASPXY010001144.1:0-14418 GCA_035637055.1 Gemmataceae bacterium
AACTCGCCCATCCACACCATGAGGGTCGAATCGAGCATGCCGCGCGAACGCAGGTCTTCCATCAGCGTAGCCCAGCCCGGATCGAGGGTTTCGCTCAAGCGCTGGACCCGCTGGAAGTTCTGGCCGTGGGTGTCCCAGTCGCCGTCGCCATTGCCGCCCAGCGTGACCTCGACGAAAGGCACCCCGCGCTCCACCAGGCGGCGTGCCAGCAAGCAGCCTTGACCGAACGGCGTGCGACCGTAGCGGTCGCGCAGCTGCATGGGTTCCTCGTCGAGGTTGAAGGCCGACGACGCCTCGGAGCGCATCAGGCGCACGGCTCGCTCGTAGGCCGTGACATGGCTTTGCGGCGACAGGCCCGGGTTCCGGCTGACGTACTCCCGTTCCATGTCCAGCAGCAAGTCGATACGGGCATCGGCCTGCGCCTGCGAGATCCCCTCGGCCGGCTGCAGGTTCGGGATGCGCGCCACGAGCCCAGGGCCACCGGGCTGTTGCGGCGCGGGCCGGTCATTCCCAACCACCAAGGGCGCGTACCGTGGCCCGAGGAAACCAGGGCCGTAGAGCTCCGAGCCGATGCCCCGCGGCATGATGCTCACGTAGTTTGGCAGCGGGGTTTCGTCATTGGCGAGCTCCTTGGCAACCAGCGAACCGAGCGACGGATAGCGGATGCCTCCCTGCTGCAAATAGCCCGTGCGGAGCAGGTAGGCCGCACGCCCGTGGTCGCCTTCACGGGTGTTCATGGAGCGAATGAGGGCGATGTCCCGCATGTTGCGGGCGAGGCGCGGCAAATGCTCACTGATGCGGATGCCGGGCACTGCAGTCTGGATCTCGCGATACGGACCGCCGTTGGCGTGGCCGGGCTTCAAGTCGAAGAGGTCGATGGTGCTCGGGCCGCCAGGCATCCACAGCAAGATGCAGGCGCGGCGCCGGGCGGGATGATTGGCGGCCTCCTGGGCCAGGGCCTCGAACCAGCCGGACATGGAATAGCCCACGACGCCGGCTGCCGATAATCTCAGCAGGTCACGCCGCGACAACTCGGGAGTGCCGGTGCGGCGTGCGAACGGGTTGCGAACGCTCGACATGGGGTTCTCTCCTTTTTCCCTACAATCCGATGCCGGAATATGTGGCGCACAGGCGCGCCCGCTGGACAGGAATCTCAAGGGTCTCGCTGCACGATTGTTACAACCATGACGACCATGCTCCGCATCTCAAACGCCTGGCTGTCTCACCTGGGCACCCACTCTGCAGCCCAAACTCTGGTTCCTGGAACGCAACTCCCTCAACGAGCAACTCTTCCGTTCCGTGAGCGTCAGGGCTGGGAGCCGCACATCACGGCACTGGCCACGAACGACGCAGGACGCACCTCAGCGAAACCGTTGACCTGCCGCTGGCTCAGGTCGGCAGCCCGGACCTCGGTCGGTGGCACCCGCAGGCGACCGATCCGCGCATTCGCCCACCAATAATCTGCCCATCGCCGCCCATTCGGTTGCCGAAATCTGTCGGCGGGTTTTCGGGCCGGGCGCGCAATCGCACCGGCCTGATGCCCTTTGGCTGCCAACTGCCGAGGGCGAATGTCGAGCGGACCGGGCACCATGAGCACGCCCAATCGGGAAGCAGTGATCACCTGGACATAGTGGCAGCCCTCGTGCAAAGGCAAATGACCTCTTGTGCCATCCGCAGGCGAACGGCCGGCGTAAGCCGGCTGGTGGGAGTGACTTACCAGCCGGCTTACGCCGGCCGTTCGCCAAAAGGTCGCCGGAGACATCCCGCAGGGGTACGGGCACTCCATCGAGAACACGGGGAAAAATCCTTTGCGCATCCTGATCGCGTTAAACTCGGGAGTCTACGAGGAGATTGCCCTGTCGCAGTAGATGGCCGCCAACCCGGTGGATGTGCTGGCGACCAACTTTGGCGTGCCGGCGGAAGCCTTCCGGAAGTTCCCCATCAGGGAGGCATTCATCGACCGATGACCCCAGCCCAGCGGAGAGCGGACGGGCTGATCTACTTTACCCCGTGCTTGTCTCGCGCCGGGCGGAATTCGTCGCCGGGGTTCCAGGTCGGCAACTGCTCGGCGTTGGCGACAGCGCGGGCCACATCGAGGGTAAACTGGGCCAACACGACAAAGCCCGAGAAGTCCCAGTCCTGCCGAAACTCGTCCTGGGGCGAGTGGTACGCGTAATCGTTGAAGTCCTTGTACGCCTTGATGGCGAAGTCCTTCAGCTTCCCCTTGATCTTCATGCCCGAAGCGACCGAGAACGCAGGGACGCCCGCCTGCGCCATCGAGAAATGGTCCGACCGGTAGAAGATGCCCAGATGGGCCCTCTGGTCGGCCTCGATCTCCAGGCGGTTCTTCTCAGCCGCTGCCTTGACCGCCGGCCAGGCGGTCGTTCGTTCCGCCCCGGTGACGACGACCGATTCCGCAACCGACCGCGTTCTCGACGCTCCTCAAAGGACACGATGGCGAGTGTCCATGTTGTCGGCGGAGAATCACCGCCGCTTGATCCGTGTGGGCGATGTGACCGACGCGCGCAAAGCTCCAGCTTGAGAGCCCGGTTTGCCGCTGAACAGCGGCAGGGTGAATCTGCGCGTTGGTCGCCCTGTCCAGTTGGAAACTCCGTCTCAATGTCCCCTTACTTCTTGTTGAGAAGCAGATCGAGTGGCCAGCACCCAGGTGCGTGAGGACCGGGGCTGCGGAGATGAGTGAGAATCCCGGCATGATCGCATCCCGCGTCCTCGAGAGCATCGGCGAGGATACCGAGGCGATCCACGTCGAGAGATCCGTCCGACAACCGCCGCTCCTCGTACGCGGCCTTCGCGAGTGCCCGGACGGTAGGTCCGCACCCCAAGAGATCAGGGCTGACAGACTGAAAGGGATTCCCGAGGATGTCCCGGATGAGAACCGCTTGGAGGTGCCGCTCCTGTTCCCAGCTGAGGCCCTGCAGGGTGTGCAGAGCGGCACAGACCGAGCGCGTTGCGCAGACTGCAGTGCCGGTGCTCAGAGGGTTGTTCGCTGAAAACAGGACCGCTGCACTGGCATTGCCTGTCAAGCGGGAGACGGCCTCGCGCGCCGCGGCGAGATCCCCGCTGCTCGCTTGTTCGTCGGCAAAGCGCTCTGCGACCATCAAGGTTTGGCGAGCCTCTTCAGGGAGAAGATCCCAGAGGTGCCTGCCGCATGCGGCACAGACCAATCGCCGTTTCCTCTCGCTCACCCTGTCCCACGCCAAGCGGAGCATGGTCTCGGCCTGATCCCCCTGCAGCCAGACTTCCTCTGTCATGCTGCCGAGAATCACACCGGGGACGAGCCAGCGATCCAGCCAGTCCTCATACCAGTCGAGGAAGGTCCATTGCCGTCCCTGGTTCGAGAAGCAAGGGAACCAGTCCTCGCGGCCATTCCAGACCGTGCCGCGCTGCTCGCCATTAAGGACGAGGTAATAGAAGCTCGCGCAACCAGAGTGGCAGATGGCCAGCGCTCCTCCGGCCGTCTCATCCGGCACAACGCCAGCGTACTGTTCTCCTCCCCGGCGGGCCACGATCACCCCCTGCGCCGTCTGGGTGGAAAACGGGAACGGGCGGTTCAGGGCAGAAGCACTCTCGCGGAGCCCAGCAGCCAGCGAGAACAGGCCGTCCTATCTTTGGGGTTGCGTCGAGCAATGGGATGCGGACTCGGGCAAGAAGGTCCGGCAAATTGTCTGGTACAACCGCGACGACTATTCACCCGACGAGCACGATGTGGCCATGCCCTTCGTCCTATCGCCGGACGGCAAGTGGCTGGCGGCAGGCCAGGGCAAGCGCGTCGTGGTGCATGAAGTCGCGACCGGAAAACGAGTCCATGAATTCGCCGGCCATCAAAAAGCGGTGACGGCCCTGGCGTTTTCCAGCGACAGTCAACGCCTGGTCAGCGGCCGCATTGAGGGCACGCTGGTCGTGTGGTCGTTGGCGGCTGGCCAGTCCAGGAAGTGAAATCTCCACCCTGCGCGTTGGCAGCAACTGCTCAAGGGGGTTTCGGTGCGCCGCGTAGCCATGATATTCATTGTGTGCGGCTTGCTCGCGTCAGCGGCCCGCGCCGACGAGGCCGAAGAGCCGGCCCTGCGGTTGCTTCGGAAGGACTCGGGCAACAACTACGAGCGCGACGCCGCGCTCCCCGGTGAACCGGTGGTGAAGGTTTCGCTTCGCTTCCTCCGCAACGGCGATACGGACCTGAAGAAGCTCCTCGCCTTCAAACAGCTTCGCGCATTGACGATCTGGGATTGTCCAAAGGTCACGGCAGCAGGCGTCAAGGAACTGGCAACCCTCAAGCATCTCAAACAGCTGTCGCTGGGCCAGGTGCCGGATGCGGCAGCCGAGGCGTTTCCAGCGTTGCAGCAGCTCGAAGCCCTGCATCCCGACGATGCGCGCTTCTCCGACGCAGACCTGAAAGCGTTGGCCAGCCTGACCCGGCTTCGCTCGCTCAGCCTCAACGGTCGCAAGGTGACCGCCACCGGCTTGAGGCAGCTGGCCGCGCTCCCCCACCTCAAGAAACTCCAAATCACGGCCGCCTTCCCGTCACGCGTGGGGCTGGCGGAGTTGGCTGCTGTCAAGCCGCTTCGCACTCTGGCGCTGCGCACCCATGAACCCCTGGCGAGCACCCTCCGCCAGGTGCGGACAGTGACACAGATCGAGGAGTTGGACCTCAGCGGCAAGAACGATGCCTTCAGCGACTACGAGGCAAAGGAACTGCCCGCATTGAAGCACCTGCGCAAACTGGCCCTTGATCAATCCGAAATCACCGATGACGGCCTGGCGCCACTCGCATTGCTCCCACGGCTCGAAAGCCTGAGCCTCGGCGGAACCTCGATTTCGGACGACGGCTTGAAAGTTCTGGGGAAGCTGGCTTGTGGCCTTCGTTCCCCAGGCATTGGCTCAGCCCGCCGACTCATTGCCCATCGGTGCCTTGCTGCGCCTGGGCCAACCCACGATGCAGCACCCCGGGCCGATTGTTGGCCTGGCGATCACCCCCGACGGCAAGGTCGGCATCGTCGCCGGCAAGGGGGAAGTCCGCTTCTGGGATCTGGTCAGCGGTCGAGTCGTGGCCCGTTGGGACTGCCTGGACGTGAGCGCCTTGTCGCTGTCGCCCGACGGCAAGTTGCTGGCAGCCGGCACGGTCCAGGGCGCCGTCCGTCTGTGGGACATGGCGCGCGGCCAACCGCTGCACGACTGGCAAGCAGTCGGGAAAACGAACGTGGCCATCCGCGCCCTGGCCTTCAGCCCGGATTCCAAACGCCTGGCCGTTGGCGTCAGCCGTGACGCCCCGAAGGGCCCTGATCCCATCGTGCGCATCTGGGACGTGAGTGCCCCAACACAAGCGAAAGTAATTCAAGCCCTGAATGGCGAGGCGTGGGGGGCCTTTGCCGTGGCCTTCCATCCCGAGGGCAAGACGCTGGCGACTGCCGAATGGGTGGAGGCGGATCGGGAGAAGGGAAAAGGCGCGGTCAATCCGCCGCTTGCCGACCCATCCACCATCTGTCTCTGGGATCTGGAGACCGGCAAGATCCGCAAGCGACTGAGCGGTCTGAGTGGCTGGGGCCTGTCGTTGAGTTATTCCAGCGATGGAACGCTCTTGGCCGTCGCCAGCGACCATCGAACTATGGTCTGGGATGCTGCCACCGGCGAGCGGAAACACCTGCTGTACTCCGGCGCCAAAGCCGTCGCATTTGCACCCAGGGGCGAGCGGTTGTTGACGGGGGGCCTGCTCACCGCGGTCCGGAACCTGGCGACTCTGGACGCCAAGGCCGACCAGGAATTGGCGTTCGGCAAGGAGCGCCACGACCGCGACCCAAAGGACATGGCCTCCCGTGTCGCTTTTGCAGCCAATGGTACACGGTATCTGACGGCCAACGCCACGGGCCAGGTGCGAGTTTGGGACGCCGCCACGGGTCAGGAACAATCGTTCCAGGCGAGCCATCTCGGCAGGGTCGCCACCGTCGCGTACTCACCAGACGGCCGGCTCATTGCATCGGGTGGGCTGGCCAACACGCTGCAGTTGTGGGACGCCGCCAGCGGTTACCAGGCCCAATGGACGCTGCGAGCGCAGCCCGCCAAAACGATCGCCTATCTCAAGCAGAATCTGCAGGTCGTGCCAGTGGAGAAAGGCAAGCGCATTGAGGAGTTGCTCGCCAAACTCGGCGATCCAGCGTTTGCCGAACGCGCCAGGGCCGACGCGGCGCTGCGCCAGGAGGGTCGCCTCGCAGTGCCGGTCTTGCGCGCTGCTCTGACCAGGGAATGGCCAGTCGAAACGATGCGCCGCATCGAAACGCTGCTCCGCAACTTGGAAGCCGAGCCGCTCAGCGGGGCCGAGTTACGCCAGGTGCGTGCGGTCGCCGTCTTAGAAGCTCTGGGCGAGCCGGACGCCGAGGCCCTACTTCAGTCCCTCGCCAACGGATCTCCCCTGGCACGCCTCACCCAGGAAGCACAGTCCGCGCTGCGTCGGCGGGGCCGTTGAGCGCCGATCAGCATAGCGCTTCGGCAGTCAGGGCGCGGTGGCCTCGAACCCGGCACGGTGCCTTTGGTAGAGGGGCTGGCATGCCAACTGATCGGGATACTGGGTGGAGAAGAAGGTATGGGGACACTTGATGCGCGCCCGGAAACGACGGGGCTTCGGTTGGGACAGGTGGAGTAGGCGGTGGCTGGATGACCGTCTGGGGCTGTTCAACGGCTACCGGGTGAGCCGACCGCCGAAAGCGCTGCCAACAGGATAGGCCACAGGACCCCTGGCGTGAAGCGGACAGGAGAGCGGAGTGCGGGAAAACCGCCTGCTCCGTTCGACGTGGCGGGGGCTGGAAACGGACCCACGGGCGGGCTGCTGAGGCACTCCCAGAGGAAACGGGGAGCAACGGCTAGGCCCGGCCGATGGGGCACTGCGCCAGCCCTCGACCCTACCGATGACTGGTTCTGGAGCGTTTGCGATGAGCGAAAACAAGGCACAGGGTTTTCTGGAGCACATCATTGCGCACCCCGACGATGATACACCGCGCCTCATCTTCGCCGACTGGCTGGAGGAGCAGGGCGATGCTGCCCGTGCGGAGTTCATCCGCGTCCAGGTTGAACGCGCACAACTGCCCCACTGGGACGCTCGCCAGGTGCGCCTGCGGCTGCGCGAGCAGCAGTTGATTGAACAACACGGACGAACGTGGAACAGGGGACTGCCCAGTATCAAGGGGGCTGGCTGGGGGAGCGGCTGGGGAGAGTTCCGCCGCGGGTTTGTCGCGACGGCAACCTTCTCCGGTTTCGCCGTCTTCAGGGCGACCGCAAGCGCCTGCTGGGCTGCGACACCAATCGAGGCGGTTTCGATACGCTGGCCCCGGAAGCGCGAATCGATTGAGAGCATCCCGCCGATTCCCGGACTGCGGGAACTCTCCATCACCGGCAGACTGATCGATCCTGGCGAAGTGGGGCGACTTGCCGACGCGCCCTTGCTGTCAACGCTCCGTGCTCTGAACCTCCGCAATTGCAGCCTGGGAGTTGAGGGCTTTCGCCGACTGCTTACCTCTCCTCACCTGGGGAACCTGACGGCGCTGCGGGTGCCGTTCAACTCCATCGGCAACGGCGGCATCAGCGCCTTGTTCGATGCTGTTTCTCTGAATTCCCTGACCGAACTCGACCTGTCCGAAAGCGGGAACTACGGCAGTTACGGCGACGATCCCATCGTTGACGCGGCTGGCCTGGAGTCGCTGGCGGCATGGCCGGGAATGGATCGGGTACGTTCCCTGACCTTGTCGGGGAACCATGTGGAACAAGCCGGGTTGCGTGCCCTGCTTTGTTCACCGCGCGCGACCCACCTCAAGGAACTGGTCCTGCGCGCCAACTATCTCGGTGGCCAGGCGATGCAGGAGTTCATCGCCGCTCAGCCGAAGTTGCAACTCGACGTCCTGGATCTCGGCGAGAATCTGCTTGGAGACCAAGGGGCGGCATGCCTCGCGGTCGCTCCATGCCTCCGCGAACTGAAGGCGTTAGCACTCGATAGGTGCGAACTGCCGCTGTCCGCCGCACGCCGGTTGGCCAAGGCGCTGTTCATCGGAAGCTTGCGGCGGCTGAATGTGAACCACAACAGTTTTGGTCCAGAGGGGCTGCGCGCGCTGCTCGACACGAAACCCCAATCATTGCACACCCTGCAGATGGCGTACAACGATCTGGGGAATGAAGGGGTGTCGTATCTGGCAGACTGCCCAGCCTCGGACAGCTTGCAGGAGGTGGATCTCAGCACAAACCGGTTTGGCAATGATGGAGCGGTCGCGCTCAGCATGGCGAAGCACCTGCGAAGCCTGCTCATCCTGCGGCTGTATTCCAATGAGATCAGCGAGTGGGCCGCGGATGCCCTGGTTCAATCTCCGCTGGGCAAGCGACTGGCTGTCCTCGATGTGCCGCCCAACCCGGATGAGATCCCTTTCTGATCCGTTGCGCATCACGATGGAAGGCAACTGCCTGGGTGGCTCGTTCGTTGGGGTGAGCAGATGATTCGAGAAGCGGACAACGAGTTCGAGGGACGGGTTGGTTTCTGCGTCGGCACCGGGCGCTGCGGGACCACCTTCCTGGCCGAGGTCGCCGGCCGCGAGCCGGAGGTTGCCGCCGCCCACGAGCGGCTCCGCCTGGGAGCGACCTTCCACATGTTCTGCAAGTGGCACGGGCTGCCCATCGATTCGGAAGGGTTCCTCCTCGACCGCGAGGACGCCATCCGCCGCGACCTGGCGGAGCGTCGTTTCTCCTTCGAGTGCAGCGCGCTGCTGTCGCATTCGCTACCTGAACTCTTCGAGCGCTTCCGCGCCCGCTTCCTGCTGCTGGTCCGCAGCCCGGCGGAGACGGTCGCCTCGTTCGCGGTCCGCGGTTGGTTCTTGAAAGTCCCGGCGCGCAAGGATCCCACCCGCGCTCCGAGTTACCGCGAGGGTGAGGAGCCGCGTCATTTTCTGGGCAGGAACATCCCGCACGGGGCCGAGTTCGAGCGCTGGGGGCGGCTGACGCAGATCGGCAGGCTGGCCTGGTTCTGGCAGGCTCGCAACCGTGCCATCCTGGAGCAGTTCAGCCGCTTGCCGGCGTCGCACTGTCGCATCGAACGATTGGAAGATCTCAATTATCAGCGTTACCAGGAGGTTGCCGAGTTCCTGGGGTGGCGGTCGCGGATCGATGCCGGCACGTTCGCCGAGCTGGCCCGGTCCCGCCCAAATGCCGGGCCAAATCCTCCCCGCAAGTACACCCATTGGAACCCGGTCGAAGTGGCGGAGTTCGAGGCGGAGGTCGCTTTCGTGGCCCAGGCGCTCGGCTACGAGTATCGGGTGCGGATGTTTGCAGAACAATCCACAGCGCCCGTTGGTGCCCGTGAGGAGAACTCGCGTTTGTCATTGTCGGCGGTGCTGAAGCAGCTTTCCGGTTGAACCGATCCGGCTCAACCGAGCAGCTGCAGTTCCGCCAGTTGCACGATGCCCAGGCCGCCGGTCTGCGTCTCCGTCGAGCCGTTGTTGGCGGTAATCGCCAGCCGATAGTAGCGATACGCCGTCGTGTTGGTCAGGCTGTACGTCTTCGTGACCGAACGGCCGGAGAAACTCTGGTTCGTCTGCGTATCCAGCGTCGTCCAGGTGGTGCCGTCGTTCGACCCGAGCAATTGCCAGCTCCGCGGGTCGCGCGACGGCGTGTCGGCGGCGGAGGTGATTGCGTAGGCGGTAATCGCGTTGGCGATGCCGCCCGCGAACTGATACTGCAGCCACGAACCCGTCGCCGTCATGTTTCCCAGCCACGCGGTCGTCACGGAGATGTCGAACGCCTTGCTCGCATCTTTGCCGGTTGTCGGCTGGCTGCTTGCCGTCGCCGTGCCGCCGGTGGCCAGGTTGATCACCACACCGCCCGCTGCGCGCATGATCGTCTGCACCTCGCTGGCGCTGAGCACGCGGTTGTAGAAACGCAGATCGTCGAGGCTGCCGGCGAAGTATTGCGCCCAGCCGGCCGTGTTCACGATGCGGCCGATGCTGGAAAACGGCGTCGTCTTCAAGCCGGTCGCCGACGTGGCGGTCGCGTTCAGCACCCCATCCACATACACGCGCACCTGCCCGCTGACGGAGTCGCGCGTCAGGGCGACGAAGTGCCATTGACCATTGTTGATGGGATTGACGCTCTTCGCCGCGGGGCCGTCGCCGGCCTGCATGGCGATCCGACCTCTTGCGTCCAGCCAGCCCCAGAAAATGTCGTTGCCGCCGCCGTCCTGCTCGATGCCGGTGATGCCCGGAGCGTTGTACCACGTGTTGTCGCCGGTCTGTGTCGTCCGGATCCAGACTGTGAGCGTCGCCGTGCCGCCCAGCAGCGGGGCGAGGTTCGCGCCGACGTTGACGTACTGGTTGACGCCGTTGAACGACAGGGCGGAGCCGACCCGACCGGCAACGAAAACCGGACTGTTGACCAGCGTGCCGTTATTGCTGCCCGCGCTGTCGGCAGCGGTGTTGTCGAACGTGTAGCGATCCACCGGCGTGCTCGTGTCGGGCGGCGGTGGCGGTGGTGGCGGTGGCGGCGTGATTGTGCCGACGTGGAGGAGGGCCGACGCGGGAATCGCCGTGGTGTTCAGGTTCGGACCGGCCCAGCTTACCGTCAGCGTTTGGTCCCCGCCCTGCTGGAAGAATGCCACCTTGAGCGCGTGTGTACCCGCTTGCAGGCGCACCGCTCCGGAAGCCGTCACGGCGGCGTGCAGGCCATCGTTGTTCACCACCTGCACCCCGTCGAGGTACAGGGCGCTGCCGTCGTCGGAAGTCGTGCTGAACGTGTAGGTGCCGCTCGCCGGCACATTGAGATAGCCGCTGTAGACAACCGCCCAGTTGGTGGATGTGGTGCTGATCGACAGATCGAAGGTGGTCACTGTGCCCGTTTTGACCGGCGTCAACGTGCTGAAGTTCGGGAGGCTGCTCCACGTGCCCTGGTAGTAGCTGTAATCCAGCCCGGCGGTCAGACCGGAGACATTGCTCGCCGCCAGCGCTCCCGGCAGCACCGCCGTGTTCGAGAACGCGGAATCGCCAGTCGGCGATAGCGCCTGAATACGATAGTAATAGGTGGCAAAAGAGTTCAGGCCGGTATCGGTGTAGGTCGTGGCACTCGCCGCCAGCGTGAACGCGGTCAGGTTCTGCGTGAAAGCCGCGTCGGTCGCTCGTTGCAAACGCAGGCCGGTCGCGCCGCTGCCGTTGTTCGTCCAGTTCAGCGTGGCCTGTGTCAGATCGTTTTGACCCATGACGCCCAAGCCGGACGGCGCCAGCACCGGACCAGGGTTGCCGGTGCTGCCCGCGGTGACGGTGACGCTGTTCACGGCGAACCCGCCGGCAATCGCCTTGACCATGACCGCGTGCAGCCCCTGCGTCAGGAAGAGCGTGCCGGTGAGCTGCCCGCCGCTGGCGCCTGCGGCCACCACCGCCGAGCCGTCCACGACGACGCGGACGTTGCCGCCACTGTCCGTCCCAACAGTGAACGTGTACGAGCCGGCGGCCGAGACGATGAAGTTCCACGACATCCAACCGCCGGTGGCGAGCGAGCCGCCGGAATTGAGATTGTCCCAGGTGGGATTCGCGACGGGCAGCGGCCCCGGAGCCGGCGTGCCGTTGGTCGCCGCGACGGGCGGCGTCTGGTTGCGCGCATCGACCCCTTGTACGAGCGGGTAGGCACCAGAATTGCGGCTGTCGATGCCGGGCCACTGATCGTAGCTCCCAAAAGTATACAATGCACCGCCCGAGCGCGTGAAGTCGTCGAGCGAGGTGATGTTGGCCTGGGCGGCGCGCGGATCGACGAACTTGCCATAGTTCTGCAGCGGTGTGCCGCCATTGTCGCCGCCGACCGACCAGCCGCCCTCGTAGGCGACCACATGCAGCCCGAACGTCTCGGCGTACTTCGCCTGCGAGTTCAGCTGATCCTGATAGGCCGCCAGCGCCTGCTGCGGTTGACCGTTGGCCTGGCCGTTGCCCGGAATGCCCGCGTTGAAAATCGCGTCGAGGCTGGTGATCTGGAGATTATCAAGATAGGTGTAGGTGCCTGGGTCGCCGGTGCCGACGATTAGCAGCGTGTGGTTGCCGGGCGTCGTGATCGTGAACGGAGCCGTGCCGAAGGTGTTGTAGGCGCGGTCATCCATCCCGAAGAGGTACTGCCCCGGAATCCACGGTGCGTTCTGCGCCCGGTAGTCGTTGCCGTTGGGCGTGATCTCGACGCCGTCGAGGTACAGGCGAATCGCGTTCTCGATGCCGTCCTTGTTGGCCGCCGCCACGTTGAAGGCGAAAACCCCGGTCGTGGAGAAGTTGATCGTGACGCTCAGCCGGCCGGTGTCGCCGAGGAACGCCGCTTGCCGGCCCTGGAGCGGGTCGGGCGCGTAGCCAAGGGCCCCAACCGGTGCAGTCGCAAAGGTGAAATTCAACGGGCCATAGGCGTGATTCCCGGACGTGCCGCTCGTGAACGTCCAGCCGTTGTTCCAGACGCCGCGCGCGGCACCGTTGATCGTGATGCCCGAAGCACCGCTCAGGGTCGTGTTCTGATCGGCGTAGCGATCTTCTCCCGCCCATTCGTCGCTGAGGACGTAATACGTCCGACCGGCCTGCAGGGTGATGGGGAACGGCAGATTTACATAGGCATACTGGCCCGCCGTTGCCGTCGAGGTGTCGAGATCCGCCGACTCGATCTCCGAGCCGTCGGCGGCGCTGAAGAGATGCAGCGTGTGCGTACCGCTGTTGCCGGCGACAACCCAGCGGCCCAGGGCATAGACGACGAGGTTCGACGAGCCGACGGTGAAACGATAGCCGACGGCCTGGCTGGTGCTCGGGGTGATGATCGTGCCGAGCGTCTGTCCGGTGGTCGCTGTCGGGTGGGTGGCAGAGCGGTAGACGCCCGCGTTGCCGGTAAACGTCCACGGCGTTCCGGCAGGGGCAACCGTCGCCGTACCGGCCGCCACCGAGGCTGTCTCGAAGCCCGCATCCGGGACGGTGGTGGCGGTCTGGGTGCCGTCGGGGTTGGGGGAACTGTAATAAACCGCCCCACCCGCACCCCAAATGTAGTAATTGATTGGGTGCGGCGTGGCGATGTGCTGCTGGCCGTCGCCGTTGTTGAAGTAGTTGTCGAGGAAGCGAAACGCCTCGCCGGCGGTGTCCTGGAAGTTGTCGTACTGGTATTCGAGCAGCACACGGACCTGATTGCCCATCGCCGCATCGCCCCAAATGCTGCGGAGGGTGTTGCTGGTCTCGACGGTCTTGAGAGCGGCCCAGCGGCGGAAATCGCCGTCGGGGGCGGTGCCGTCGAAGTTGATGATCTGGCCTTCCGGCGTGTTGTTGTGGGCGGCCTGCTCGGCGGCAAATGCCCCCGCGCTCGCCTGGTCGAAGGCCCAGTTCCAGACCTCGTTGGACCACTCGACGTACACCTTGAGGTTCGTGTTGAGTCCGGGATAGACCGGATGAGCCTGGGGACTCGTGTAGGGGTTGATGCCGTCGCTGCCGTAGCGCAGCAGGTTCGCCAGCTTCGCGACGTAGTCGGCCGAGGCGTTGATCGGGATGGTGATGTACAGATCCTTGCCGGTTTCGTTGGCCAGCATCACCTCGTATTCCCACACCTCGCCGCGATCGCCGAGGGCGGCCTTGAAATAGCCGGGCGGTGTGCGGTCGGACCAGTTGGTTTGTGTGCTGTCGAAGTTGGCCGTCAGCCAGCGCTCGGCGGTAAAGCGACGATAGGCATCCTTGATGTCGCTGGCGAAGACGGTGCCGGGGCTGTAGGAGGTGGAAGCGCCCGGTGCAGTGGGCCGCATCAGCTGGACGTTGGTGACGCCGGTGTTCGTGGCGCTGGTCGCGGTCCGCTGACTATTCTGAAAACCCAGGTACAGGATGCCGGCGTTGTCGCTGGTGAGGGTGAGCGTCGCCGTTGTGGTGTTGGCCGCGGCGTTGTAGCCCACTCCCAGGGGGAGCGTGCCGTCGTAGGTGGTGCTGCCGACCTGGAACGTCGCCGGGCCGAAGACCTCGGCGCTAACGGCTGCCTTGCCGCTGAAGGTCAACAGATAGGTGCCGGCGACGTTCGCGGGGTCGGCTCCTTCCCAGAGGACGTTCGTGTCGTCGGCGAGCGGCCAGCCGTTGGCGTCCTGGGCGGAGCCGTCCTCCCAGGTGGTGCGGCCCATCTTCATCGCGTCGGCGTAGGTCTCGTTGTTGTAGGTGCCGGCGTTGATGCCGCTGACGCCCAGCGGCTCGATGGCCTCGTCCGGCGTGCTCGGGCTGGACCAGTGCAGTTGCGCGGCCCACGACGCCCCCGCGCCGTGGGTGAAAGCGACCTGAACATCGTAGACGACACCTGCGCTGAGAGCAAACGAGCCGCTGCCCGTACCGTTGAATGCGGTCTGGTTGATGATCGTCGTCCAGGTGGTGTCGGTCGCCTTTTTGACTTGGAGATTGAACGTATCCTGAG
>DASPXY010001145.1:0-3013 GCA_035637055.1 Gemmataceae bacterium
TCCCAGCCTTGGTTCTTGGCTACTTCGTACTCGGTACTGTGTACTCGGTACTCTGTACTCGCTCCTCTCGTTTTCTCGCTGGCAGCGCCACGGAGAAACAGGCGCCCCCCTCCGGCCGGTTCGCCGCGGTGAGGCGCCCGCCGTGCTCCTCAATGATCCGTCGCGAGATGCTCAACCCCAGCCCGGTGCCGGTCGGCTTCGTGCTGGTGAACGGTGTGAACAGCCGCTCGGCGATCTCGGGGGCGATGCCGCTGCCGCTGTCCGCGACGTCCAGGCGATAGCCGCCGTTCGCGGCGGTCAGCGCCACCTGCAAGTTGCCGCCGCGCGGCATCGCGTCCAGGGCATTGATGAACAGGTTGACCAGCACGGTGCAGAACTGGCTACGGTCTACCTCCACCACCACCGGCGCCGTGCCGCAGTCCACGTCCACGAGGACTCCTTGCTGCCGCGCCCGTGCCCGTACCAGGTCAACCGCCTGCGCTACCACGTCGCGCAGGTCCACCGTGCTGCGCTCCAGTGCGGGCGGCCGGGCGAAGTCGAGGAAGCCCTGCACTGTCTGCTCCAAACGCACCACCTCGCCGTGAATGACGCGCAGATCCTCGTCGCTCAGCGGGACGCGGTTGCGGCTGCGCAGCGCTCCCTCGACCAGCAACTTGACCGACGTGAGCGGATTGCGGACCTCGTGGGCGACGCTGGCGGCGAGTTGACCGACCGCCGAGAGTTGCTCCGCTCGGAGCAACTCGCGCTGGTGGTGGTGATAGTCGCGGGCGACCTCCTCGACGCGACGGACGACGTACTGCAGTTGCTTGTCGAGCTGCTGGATGTCGCCGCCGGCCGGGATCCTCACCGAGCCGACCTTCTGGTCGAGATGACTGGCCATGTCCTGAACGCGGACACTGAGCTGATAGATGGAACGGCTCAGGCCACGGGCGATGCCATAGCCACTTAACAGACCGCTCAAAGGCGCCACGACACCGAGGCCGAGCATCGCCAGCCGTACCAGGCGGCTCATTTCCTCGCCCTCTTGCACCGTCTCGTCCATGTGTTGCTTGGTCGCCGTGAGCAAATCCTGGCAGGGATCGACAACGTAGCGCACCGGGTGCAAGTCGGAAAGTTGGTGGTAATCCGGATCCTTGCCCAGGCGCATCAGGTCCATGTCCATGTGGGCCAGTTCCGCCTTGTACTTGCGGTAACCGTCGCGGATGGCCTGAATGTATGCCTCGTCCGTCTTGGTGCGGGCCACACGTTGCATGCGGTCCAGAGCTTCGCCAAAGGACTCATCCGCCTTGGTGATCGGCTCCTGCCGGGCGTGCTTGGGATCGATCAGGTTGAGGAAGGTATGGAAGCGGAGCTGGCGGACGCGGATCTTCAACTCCTGGGCCGCCTGCAAGCGAATCACCTCGCGCGACATGATCTTGGCCAGGTCGCGCTGCTGGCGGCTGATGAGCCAGGCGCTGACCAGGCAGGCGACAAAGAGAATCAGGCCGATGAGTACCGTGGGCGCCGACACCTGGATCAGGATTTTCCGACTCACGATCGCACCTCCGCTCTCAGGGAGATCCCGAATCAGTTCATTTTACGTTAAACAGCGATGAATAGTGCAGGAACCAGGAAGCTCTTGTTTGTAGTCCCGCCTTCAGGCGGCAACACGTCCTGCCGCCTGAAGGCGGGACTACAAACAACCCTCCCTTGCCTCCGCGTTCGTTGGCGAAGATACCTTCTTCCGCCTCACGACCCACTGCCCGAGACGAGGAAAAGACTGCCGAGCAGCACGGCGAGGACGATGAGGGTGAACACGACATAGGTAAAATCGCGCTCGCGGGCGAAGGCGAAGACCGAGAACACCACGCGGAGGACCGGGGTGGCGATCAGCAGCAGCACGCCGAACTGGATCAACGCCGGGCCGCGCAGGGAGGCAGCGTCCTTGACGATGACGACCGGGTGGCGCAACTTGGCTGGCTCGCCGCGGAACGTGCGGAGGTCCGCCAGGTCGCCGCCGTGTCGATAGAGATATCCCACGCCCCCGAGCAACACGACCAGGCCGGCTACGAGAACCCCTGCCCGCAGCAGGTTGCCCATCATTTGCTCGACGCGTTCGTCGTGTCCCGGTGGCGCCGGTGTCATGTCACAGGTTCCCCGTCACGCCCTTGTAGATCATTTCGACGCCCAGGACCAGGATCACCACGCCGAAGATGAGGCGTAATACCTTCACCTCGGCGACTGCCAGCACGCGCGCCCCCAGCACCGAGCCGACCAACACGCCGAGCATGACCGGCATCACCAGTCCAGGGTCGATGTACCCGCGGGCCAGGTAGACGCCGGCACTGGCGGCGGCGGTCACGCCGATCATGAAATTGCTGGTTGTTGTGGACACCTTGAACGGGATGCGCATGGCCTGATCCATCGCCAGCACCTTGAACGCGCCCGAGCCGATCCCAAGCAGCCCCGACAGGATACCGGCGACGAACATCAGGCACCAGCCCAGGGGCACGCGGTGGACGTGGTAGGGCTGCGGTCCCTGCGGCGTCGGGTAGGTGCTGTCCAGGCGTAAGCGCATGGCGAGCGGGTCGGGCGGCCCCGGATCGGCTTGCTCATTGCGCGGCCGGCTCGACAGGTAAGCCGACAGCAGCAGAGCAACGCCGAAGACGACAGCGACGAGGTTGGGAGCGACAAGGACGGCGACGAACGCCCCGCTGAGCGCGCCGAAGGTGGTGGCGATCTCCAGGAACATGCCGAGGCGGATGTTCGAGTAGCCTTCCTTGACGTAGGCCGCCGCAGCGCCCGAGGAGGTGGCGATGACCGAGACGAGCGAGGCGCCGATGGCATAGCGGAGATCGACCCCGAACACCAGCGCCAGCAGCGGCACGATGACCACGCCGCCGCCCAGACCGGTCAGAGCGCCGAGGAAGCCCGCCACCAGCGCACCGAGCCAGACCAGGAGGGTGAATTCCAGGACGGTCACGGCGCCTCCCCCAAAAAGATGACAAGGTGACAAGGTGGCAAGGTGACAAGG
>DASPXY010001146.1:0-2321 GCA_035637055.1 Gemmataceae bacterium
GGGTTCCTGCGCGCGCTTCCAATCGAGCCAGCCGACGCTTCCAGGTCACGACTTGCCCTCTTTCTGTGCAAGGAGTTCTTCGAGGTTCTGGACGCGCTGGGCGAGATCCTCCAGTTCCAGGGCGGCGCGGCCGTGCTGCAATAGCAGGTCCGCCGCCCGGATGGAGTCGGCCGGTCGGGGTGCCTTCAGTCCCCTGGCGAGGGTGGTCACGGCCCGAGCCGCCAACCGCTGTAGCCGGGCGATCGCTGTCTGGAAGACTTGGCGGCGGGCAGTGCGAAAGGCTTCCTGAAATGCCGGGAGGGCGAGCCAGCGGTGCAACGTCGCCTCACTGATGCCCGCTTTCGCTGCGGCCTTGGCATACGTCGGTTCGGTCAAGAGCGCGGCGATGAGCGTCTCTTGCTTCTGGGTCAATTTTTGGCCGTGGCCTTTCATCTGCGCTCACCTGCTTTCATCTGCCGCGGATGTTTGGTCCGTCGTGTTGACCATCGAGGAACCTGTTCGCAGTGATCGACCACGACCAACCATGAAGAAGGCACTCCTGATGTCCCATCCTTCCTTCTCTTTTCTCCTGTGAACTCCCTGCGTTCTCCTGCGTACTTACGCCCCCCCCAAGCACACGAGCACACCCGGACGAGCACACGCAGCGCATGCGAAACGTCCGGGGCAAACGTCCGGGTTGAGCCGGACACGGACCCCGGACGTTGCTACGCCTTTCCGAGCCAACGTCCGGGTCGAACGTCCTGCGCAAGTACAGGTCACGCATGGATATCCTCCTGGGGCGGACGTTCGGACGCCTGTTCGTCGCGGGCGTGCGCGGGCGACCCTTCCTGTCCGTCCGGCGCGCCCGGCTTCTCCTCCGCGGGGGAGTCGAGCAGGTCGGCCAGGTAGTCCGGATCCAGTTCCACGGCACGAAGATCGCCGCCCTTGACTTTCACAGGCTTGCCGATGCCGTAGGTCTGGGCGAGGGCGGTGAAGTGTGGCTGCGACAGGCGCTTGAGGTCGGCGGCGTGGGCCTGGGCAAACAACTCGACGCGCAGGGCCACGCGCAGAACGACCCCATCGGCGGGGTTGCCGTCGAGCCGCGCCCAGAGCCGATAGCCGCGGACATCGCCCCAACGCCCCGGCTTGGCAAACATCCTGGCCCACTCGATCAGCGGCCGGCGCTCCACGTCCGCCCGCTCGCTTCCCTGGTGCCTGTACGCCAGTGGCACGAGCGTGCAGAGGGCGGCTGTCACCTGCCGGCGGAACTCCTCCCGCGCCGGTTCTACCACTTTGCCCGACGCCTCTTCCTCGGGCAGCGAGTCGAGCAGGTCGGTCCAGGCGACCGGCGCCCAGTTGCGGAAGTGTTTCGGCAGGGCGTCGAGATCGGTCGCGCCCTTCCCCGTGCGCGGTGGGTCGCTGGCCCTCTCCATCTGCGCGAGCAGACCGCTGTTGGGCGCGTAGCAGGCTTCTGCAGCTTTCACCTCGCGCCCCAGCCGCGGAGAGTACAGGACATTTCCCCGCCGGAATGTCGGCTCATAGCGTTCGCGGAGGTGGGCGAGAATGACATCCTTGGTACGGAGAGGACCGCTGTCCTCGGCTGCCCCGTCACCAGCTACCGCACGGCTGCCTCTGCCTTCTTGCCTGTGCTGCGCTCTGGTTGCCGCGGGTCCGGAGTAGACATCGGCGGTGACGGAGCAGGCGAACGCCACCGTCATCTGGCCGTAGGTCGCGCCGTCGCCGCCGTGCCGTTCGTCCCACTTGGGGCGCATGAG
The DNA here is from genome assembly GCA_035637055.1 of Gemmataceae bacterium. Classification (GTDB taxonomy): domain Bacteria; phylum Planctomycetota; class Planctomycetia; order Gemmatales; family Gemmataceae; genus DASPXY01. Next base: position 1,755 of record DASPXY010001146.1, read on the forward strand.
CGCCGACTGGCGGAACAGGCGGTCGATGCGCTCCGCGTCGCGACGGCACCAGTAGGCCAGGATCGCGCACAGAGCCGCGTCAGCCCGGCTATCATCGCCCGCGTGGCCGCTGGTGTCACCCGCCCACAGGGAGCGGAACTTGTCGCCATTCTTGGCCTCGCCGGCCAGCTGCAGGATATCCTCGTCGGTAAGTTGCTCGTAGGGCTTGGCCCAGACGCTCCCTCTGGCCTTGCCGTTGGTGGACTTGTTGCCGGCGCTGGAGCCATTGGCGCCACCGCCGCCAGCTGCCTGGCGCTCACCGAAGACACGGTGATAGAGTGCTTCGAGCTGCTGTTGCCGTTCGGGGATCTCGGCCGTCGAGACGGACAATCGCTCGCCGGTCAGCGCGAAGAAACGCCCGCAATCGTACACCTCGATTTTGTGGCCGTCGTATGTCGTCTCGCAGCGCTTGCCCGGTTTGCGCCCCCGCACGATGGCCTTCGCTCCCGTCCGGGAGGGGGACACCTCGGCATAACCCCCCAGATCGTCCAGCACGTTCTTGGCGAACGGATTCAGGTCGCCCGTGTC
>DASPXY010001147.1:0-3048 GCA_035637055.1 Gemmataceae bacterium
TTGCCGGTCGCCACGTCCCACAGCCGCACGCCCCCGTCGCGGGGATCGACCGTGAGGAGGGCCTTGCCGTCCGGGGTGAAGCCCAGGTCGTCCGCACCCCCCTTGAACCCGGGGAAGCGCTCAACGAAGCGGCCGGCGCCCAGGTCGTACAGGCGAAGGCGGCTGCCGGTATGGACCGCGTTCGGCTGCCCGGGGTCGGTGAACCGCACGCTTTCGTCCGCTTCCGGCCAGACCAGATGCCGGCCGTCGGGGCTGAGCGCCAGGCTGCAATGATAGGCGACCGGGAACTGGCGCAGGTGGGCGCCGGTGCGCGCGTCCCACAGGTGCGCATCGCCGTCCTGGCCGCGCGTGACGACGTGCCGGCCGTCGGGGGTGGCGAGGATCTGGTCCACGACGCTGTCACCGGCCGCCTGCGGGGTGAGCGGCCGGCCCGTGGCCGCATCCCAGCGGTGGATGGCGCCGGCGACCGCCCCCGTCAGGATCTTGCCGTCGGCCGAGAAGTGCAGACCGAGGGCTTTCCGGCCGATGCGCAGCCGCTGCCGCCCGGTGGCTGGGTCGTAGAGGCGGACTGTGTCGCAGGCCGCAGCGACCGCCTGGCCGTCGGGCGCGAACGCGACGCTGCGGACGCCGCGGCCGTCCGGCTCGAAGGCCCGCCGCAGCTGGCCGGTGCCGACGTCCCAGAGGCGCAGGCGGGCGTCGTCACCGCCGCCCGCCTGCATCTTGCCGTCGGGCGAAAACGCCAGGGCCCGCAGCGAGGCGTTGCCGTTGGCGAAGCGGCGTAATTCCTTGCCCGTGCCGACCTCCCAGAGCCGTCCGAAGTAGTTGTTCCCCTCGCGGTCGTGCCCGCCGGCCGCGAACAGCTTGCCGTCCGGCGAGAACACGGCCGCGTAGACGACGTCCCTGGTCGCGAGGGTGCGCGTCACCGTAGCCCGCGCCGGGTCGAGGAGGTGAACCCCCTTGCCGTCGGCGGAGGCGACCGCCAGGGTTTTGCCGTCCGCCGACCAGCTGATGAAGGTGGTGACGTGGTACGGGTTCGGCTTCGGCGGCGCGATGGTATGCACCTTCGCGCCCGTGGTCGCGTCGCGCAGGTCAATGGTGCCATCGTACGCGGTGGCCAGGAGCCGGCCGTCGGGGGACAGGCCCACGACTTCGTCGGGGCCGGGGGTTTCGCGGCCAGCAGGAGCGCGGACGCGGCCGGTGGTGAGGTCGAACATGCGGACGACCCCGTGGACGTGACCGCCGCTGCCGGTCGCGGCCAACTTGCCGTCGGCGGACACGGACAGAGTCTGGATGACGGTGCCCGGCCGGTAGCGCGACGTGCCGAGGCGCAGCGTACTGCCGGCGGGCAGCGGGTCGTCGGCGCGCTCGGCGGGCGCCTGGGCAGTCCGGAGCGGCGGGGCGGCTGGCGACGGGTCCTTCTCGCCCGAGCCAAGCGCCAGGCCGGTCAGGCCCACGACCACCAGAGAGCCGAACAGGGTGAGAGTCATGAGCAAGCGGCGCGGTCTTGCGGCGGCGGCCAGCGCGAGGATCGCGGCCGGCACCGCCTTCGACCACGGTGTCGCCCCCAGCGCGGCGGCGCTGGCGAGCAGGTCCGCCGGCACGGCCGCGGCCAGCGGCGCCAGAACCAGCGCCGACGGCGCCAGGCCGCGCTCCGCCAGGCGCGCGGCCAGCCGGTGCCGGCCGCGCTCCAGCCGCCCCTTGACCGCGCCGGCCGACCAGCCCAGCTGTCGGGCGGCCTCCGCGCGCGACAGCCCCTGGACGCAGCACAGGAGCACGGGCAGCCGGTATTTCTCCGGCAGTCGGGCCAACTCCTCATCGACGGCGCGGAGCAACTCCCGGCCGCTGACCGCGGCGAGCGGGTCGGCCGGGGGTGCCGGCGGCACGGCACCGGCTTTCTCGTAGTCCCGCCGCCGCGCGGCCCGCACGCGCGCCTTGCGTGCCGTCCGCAGCGCCACGGTGTACAGCCAGTTGGCCAGCGGGGCATCGCGGCCGAGCCTCTCGGCGGAGCGCGCGAGGGCGAGGAAGGTAGCTTGGAAGACGTCCTCGGCCTGGTGCGCGTCGGCGAGCTGCCGGCGGGCCACGGCGAGGACCAGCCCGCCGTAGCGCTGCACCACCGCCGCGAAGGCCGCCTCGTCCCGCCCCCGGGCGTACCGGGCAAGCAACTCGCCGTCGGTCAAGGCCCCGCCAGCCTGTGCCCGAAGGTAACGGATCAAGCTTGTCTGGATCGCATCGGAACTCATGGCTCTGCCCTCCCGACCCCGAGAACCAGTCTACCGGACTACTTCCTGGCCGGGGAGCGGCGGCACAGAAATGTTCCACGGAAGCCGCCTGGGGGTTGTCGCTTCTTCCTTCGACGTGATTCGGGCGCTTGAAACAGCGGGGCCGGCAGAGCCCAGACCACCAGAGCAGGATGGCCCACGGTAAGGCGGCGGGGCAGGGCTAAAGGTGAGGGACGGCACAGGTGTCAGAAAGGCGTCCACAATGCTCTGTCGAAAACCCCTCCCCCCCAACCCCCTCCCCTACAAGGAGAGGGGGAGCAAGCAAGACGACGTCTCTTCTTCTCCCCCTCTCCGCTGCGGGGAGGGGGTTGGGGGGGAGGGGTTTTCGACAGAGCACGTCAACAACCTTTTAAGAGTCTAAAAGGTTCTTTGCGCCCTTTCAGTACTCTGACCACCGACGGCCGGCGCCGCGCAACTCTTGCCAGGCAGTTTTATCTGCTTACAACCCTCTTTGCACAGGCGCACCTAATTCGGCCGCGGCGCGCCCTGCGTGGGGTGATTGCCGCGGCCAGAGGTTTTCGCCACAACGGGGGGAAGTGCGATGAAGTTGTCTGTCGGTTGGGCGCGTTCAGTCTGCTCTGCACGGTTCTGGCGGTCGCAGGCGGCGACGCAGGCGAGAAGAAAAACCCGGCCACCACGCCGATGAACCGGGACGTGGCCCGGCACAAGCAGTTCCTGGAGATCGCGAAAAAGCGAAAAAGGGCGACGTCGAGGTCGTGTTTCTCGGCGACTCGATCACGCAGGGCTGGGGCAACAATGCCGCCTGGAA
>DASPXY010001148.1:0-3398 GCA_035637055.1 Gemmataceae bacterium
AGGCACGCAGTCGGAGAATGCGGGCGACTTGCCTCCGCTTTCGCGTGTGTGGGAGTCCGACGGGGATTGGGTCACCATCGATGGAAAGGTAAAGAACCGGAAACAGGTGCGCCGCGAGGTGACCCTGAGCCAGCCCACCTCTTTGCCCGCAGACGAGGACTTTACCCTCTCCGCCTTCGGGATTAGGGAACCCGTCGGGGTGGTGTGGGACAAGCCGACCTCGACTTACGTGTGGATCCTGCTCGCCGCGGGAGCCTGCGCCATCTTGGCCTTCGGGTTTCGTTACCTGAGCCACCGGAGGCAGACTGCTGCGCCGAGGGAAGGACAGAAGTGATGTTGCGTCGGACCTCGCTGCTGTTCGGGATTCTTGCGGTTGTCATGGCCTGCTGGGGGGGCTATTTATGGCTGACCCTACCGCCAGTTCGCCCGCTGTTCGTTGTCCTGGAACCGGATCGCCACCTCGGCGAATGTCCTGTCGGCCAATCCCTCCTCGCTTTCCGAATCACGAATCAATCCGATCAACCGAGGGAAATTATCGGCCTCGCGGAAGGGTGAGGGCTCAACAGCTGCTTCAGGTCGAAGCACCGCGAACGAATTACCCTACAACCCGGTGAAACATTCGTCTACACCTGCGAACTCGAGGTATATGAACCGGGCCAATTCAAAGCCGACATGACCCTATTCCTGCAAGACAATGGCATCGGCGAGGTCAGCCTGACGGTTCGCGGGGTTGGAGTCGCTCCGGAGGGCACGAGCAATGCGATCAACAAGCAGGTACAACCGTGACAGGAGACCGGGCTTCACGCTGATCGAGCTCTTGGTGGTCCTTGCGATCATTGCTGTCCTCATCGGCCTGCTGCTCCCCGCCGTCCAGCAAGTGCGCGGGGCGGCTGAGCGGGCGCAGTGCCTGAACAACCTCAAACAGCTCGCGCTCGCCCTCCACCAGTATCACGGCGACTACAAAAGCTTCCCGCCGGGGCATCGCTCGCTGCGGAACGCCGACCAGCTGCCCTACTCCGGCTGGACGCTCTCCATCCTCCCTTACCTCGATCACCGGCAGCTGTACGACAGGAGCCGTGCTGCGTACCGGGTAAGCTCCTCACCGTTCCGCAACCCGCCGCACACCGGGCTGAGTAGCCCCGTCCAAGTCTTCGCCTGTCCCGCGGACGGGCGCGTTCCCGGCCCGCAAACCTCGCAGCAAAGCGGAGAAGTCGTGGCCCTGACTAGCTACCTCGGGGTGTCCGGGAAAGATTACGCAACCCAGGACGGCGTGCTCGGGCAGGATTCGCGGCTCCGGTTCGCCGACATCAGAGACGGGAGCAGCAACACCTTGCTGCTCGGCGAGCGGCCGCCCAGCGCCGACCTGCAGTTCGGCTGGTGGTACGCAGGGGTCGGGCAGGGCGGGACGGGCTCGGCGGATCTCGTCCTCGGTGTGCGCGAGCAGAACCTGCAAGTCTTCACGGTCGGCTCGCCATGTGGACCTGGGTTCTACCCGTTTGCCCCAGCGACGTTTAACGATCCCTGCGGAATGTTCCACTTCTGGTCGCCGCATTCCAGTGGTGCCAACTTTGCCTTTGCCGACGGCTCTGCCCGGTTCTTGGACTACTCTGCCAACCCACTCCTGCCCGCGCTGGCGAGCCGCGCTGGCGGAGAAGCGGCTACTCTACCTGAATGAAGGCGTGGGATATCGGTGTCGCTTCATTTGTGAAGCGCTGCCAGAGCGTGCGGTGAGAACCGATGGTGCGAGGGCCTGTCTGGCGAATCACAGATCTCAGGGTATCAGGACGGACTTTCTCCGTCCTGGTTCGCGCCACGCGGCGGTTGGTGACCGCCTCCTACGACGGCACCGCCCGCGTCTGCGAGATACCGCCGCCTCCAAAGTAGGTGCCGCGAGCCGAGCGGCACGAACATCTGTGCCGCTCGGCTCGCGGCACCTACTGCTTAGACAGACTGTCAGCCACCGGACTCTCTCATGGTTCGTGGATTGCTTGTGTTCGGTCTGGCTGCGGGGCAGCTGGCGGTTCTCGCGGCTCTCGGCATCACGGCGCCAGCGCCAGGCAGCAAGGAAAAGGCCGCCTCGATCAGCGTCACCGGCAAGGGCGACCCCAACCTGACGCCGTTCGACGACCTGATGATCGACTTCCTCAAGCGGCACAAGGTTCCTGGCGCGGCGCTGGCCGTCAGCAAGGACAGCCGCCTCGTGTATGCTCGCGGCTTCGGCCTGGCGGACGTCGAGGCCGGGCAAGCGGTGCAGCCAAATTCCCTTATGCGGATCGCCAGTGTCTCCAAACCGATCACAGCGCTGGCCATTCTGCTGCTCATCCAGCAGGGCAAACTCAAACTCGATGACCATGTCTTCGCGATCCTCAAAATCCAGCCGTTCCTTCCGCCGGGTGCCCGGGTCGATCCACGCCTCAAGGACACCACTGTCCGCCACCTGCTGCAGCACACGGGCGGCTTCGACCGCGACAAGTCCGGCGATCCGATGTTCATGTCCGTCGAGATCGCCACGGCCCTCAAGGTCCAGCCGCCAGCGACGGCGGACCAGATCCTCAGTTACATGATGGGCAAACCGCTGGACTTCACCCCCGGCAAGGACTACATCTACTCGAACTACGGGTACTGTGTTCTGGGCCGGCTGATCGAGAAGGTAAGCGGGCAATCGTACGAGGACTATGTGCGCCAGGCGGTGCTGACGCCGCTCGGCATGAAGCACACGCGCGTCGGTAAAACCCTGCTGGCGCAGCGCGCACCGGGCGAGGTCAAGTATTACGACAAGCACAAGGGCATCGCGGTCGTCGGTCCGGACCTTGGCAAGAAGGCGCCGTCGCCCTACGGCGCCTGGTACATCGAGGCGATGGACGCTCACGGCGGCTGGATCGCGTCGGCTCCGGATCTGCTCCGCTTCGCCTGCTCCTTCGACAAGACGGCGCCGCAGCGACTGCTCAAGCCGGCCAACATCAACTTGATGTTCGCCCGACCGAAGGGACCGGCCGGCTACGATGCGAAGGGCAAGCCCCGGGAAGGTTATTACGGGCTCGGCTGGGATATTGTCCCCGATGGGAAAAAGGGGGAGTTCAACACCTGGCATACAGGCTTGCTCGACGATACCGCGTCGCTGCTGGTGCGCCGGCACGACGGCCTGAACTGGGCGGTCCTGTTCAACGCGAGCAACAACCCCAAGGGCCGATATCTGGCAGACATCATCGACCCGCTGGTCCACCAGGCGGCCGACCAAGTAAAGACGTGGCCCGCGTACAACCTCTTCGGAAAGCGCGGGTTGTAAACGGCCCTAACTTCTTGGCGAGCGGCGCGGCGTGAGCCCGCCGGTAAAGAACGTGTTCTCGCTACCGGCGGGCTCACGCCGCGCCGCTCGCCTCCTTTGGTTCGTGGCCCGA
>DASPXY010001149.1:0-2342 GCA_035637055.1 Gemmataceae bacterium
TGTACCTTACCGAAGCTCGTTCTGTATTTCACAATGCCGGGGCCGTGCGTTCATCGTGCAACCGCAGCGCTGGAAAACGGTGCCAGGATGCACAGCGTTGACGGTCACGCCGGTACCAGAGAGCCGCCGCGCCAGTTCGTAGGTAAACATGATGTTCGCCAGCTTGGACTGACTATAGGCCCGGCCGCCGCCGATGCCGTAACTCTGCGCGCTCTGCACGTCGTCAAAGTTGATCGTGCCGCCTTCATGCGATCTCGATGAGACGTTGACGATGCGTGACGGCGCACTGGCCTTGAGCATGTCTAGCAGTAAATTGGTCAGCAGGAAGGAGGCGAGGTGGTTGAGCGCGAACGTTCGCTCGTACCCTTCCACGGTTGATTGGCGCTGCGCGAAGATCGCCCCCGCGTTGTTGATCAGGACGTCAAGCCGAGGATAACGCTTCCGGAACTCCTCCGCCAGCCGTCGGACTTCGGCCATTGACGACAAATCGGCCACCAATCCATCGACGGCCGAATTTCCGCTCTGCGCCCTCATCTCTTTGACTGTCGCCTGTGTCCTGACGGGGTCGCGCCCGATGATTACGACGGTCGCACCCTTCTTCGCCAGTTCGAGGGCAACTACTTTGCCCATCCCACTGGTTGCGCCAGTTATCAAAGTGACCTTTCGATCCATTCCATTCATTCGAGTCTCTCCTTCGAGTCCTTCCCTAGGCGGATGTACTGCCGGTTCTCTTCAATGATCTTGGGGCGGTCGTCGGTCCCCGGTCGCTTATGTCCGGCGATCACGGCGCGAGGCTTAAGTGCCTCGATCGTGTCGAGGGCGGCAATCCACGCGCGGCGCGTTTGCGGATTGGACTCGGCGAGATACAGGTGGACGCCGTTGTAGGCGGCGTCACCCGCTACGACCAAGCCAATTGACGGAACATGCAGGCAGGTCGTGTTGTCGGTAGGTGTACGAGGCATCCCCCGCCAGGAAGATCGTATCGCTGCCATCCTGCACCACCGCTGACACATGCGCGGGCGTGTGGCCAGGTGTGGGTATGATCGTCACATCGCCGGCCCTGGTGACCTTCAAGCTCTCGCCGAACGGGCCGAACGGTTCCGGGCGCAGATTCATAAATCGGATAGACGTGGGGGTGAACCAGGACGGCCACCGATTGCTTGGGTAGCCGTTCAAGGTGCCCTTGAAGCCCGCAGCCCTCTTGTACTCGCCGCGCGCTACCAGTATCTCGCTCTTGGGGAAGTAGCGCAGGCCGCCGGCGTGGTCGGTGTGCAAGTGGGTCATCACGACAGTGCGCACGTCAGCGGGCGAGATGCCCAGCGTGCTCAGTTGCGGCCCGATCTCTTCCTCCGGGCGGACATGGGTGCGCACAGCCAGGATGAAATAGGGGTGCCAACGCGGGAAGTAGCCAGGGCGCGCGGCTTGCGCGGTCTCGCCTGTGTCTACCAGAATGAGACCCTGCGGGTGTTCTATGACCCAGGCATAGATGGGCAACGGGTTCGTCCAGGCGCGGTCGAGGAGCATGTTGAGTTGCCGGCTGGCCCCGTGACCCTTGCCTTCCTGCTGCGCCTTATGGATCTGACAGTGCCTGTCTGTATGGCATGGATTTTCACTCGCTGCTCCTCCCGAGGCGTGCGCGGTTGAACGAACGTGTCATGAGCCTACTTTCGACTTTGCAGATACGCCCCAGTAACCAATGGTGCTAGTTGACTCAGCCGGCGATTCGCCTTGCGAAAAGCACAACCGTCTTCTACCAATGCGTTCGCCATGAGGCGGCCGTCTTGTCATTGCAGAGGCTCGACATGATCTAGATGGCTCGGCTTCCAAGGACGAGCGCCATTCGGATCGTCCTCTTCGCTCGTTGAGCCGTAGGCCTTTGCGGTGCTTCGATAGCGTTTGGGGGCGATGCCGATTACGCGCTTGAAGGCGTTGCTGAAAGCGCTTTCGGACATGTAGCCGAGCGATCGTGCGAGGACGGAAACCGGAGTGTCTTCCTCGCGAAGCGCACGCTCGGCAAGGCGCATGCGCCACTCCGTCAGGTAAGTCAGCGGGGCGACTCCGGCGGCCAGCTTGAAGTGTACCGCGAAAGTCGTCCGGGACATTGCGGCCGCCTTGGCGAGCTCTTCGAGCTGCCACGAATGGCCGGGATCGCTATGCATCAGCCGGAGAGCGGGAGCGATCAGAGGATCGCTGATCGCGCGGAGCAAACCGGCCGCCAGGGGGCCGGATGTTTCCAGATGCGCCCGCAAAATTTGGACGAACATCAGCTGGGCGAGCTGCGCCGACGCGAAACTGGCCCCCGGAAGTTCCGCCACCCGCTCGCGGACAAGTTGGTCGAGCAG
>DASPXY010001150.1:0-10514 GCA_035637055.1 Gemmataceae bacterium
ACCAACCCGAAGCGTCAGCGAGGGCGGCCCTCGCTGACGCTTCGGGTTGGTAACACAGGTTTTGAAATGGCCTCTTAGCGCGCTTCGCGAAGCCGCAAGCGGCCGAACAGACTCTCAGCGCTGCGGTCTCTGGGCTGCCCGCAGTTTGGCGTCATACGCTTCCGCTTCCTCGACGGAGATCAGCCCGTCGCCGTCGGTGTCAATCCGCCGGAACTCCGCGCTGGTGCCGAGGAACTCACGGCGCGACACGTCGCCATCCCCGTTGAGGTCCATCTTCCGGAACCACAGCGGCCCCCGCAGCGCGACCGGTTGGACGGGTGGACGCGCGACAAGACGCCCCGCCACCGACAGCGTTCGGATGCCCCGTCCGGACACGGGGCCCTGACTCACAGTGACCTCGAACTGACGCGGAATCTCGTCGGCGCTGATGAAGCCATCACCGTTTTTGTCCAGTGGAGCCAGGCGCTGCCAGGCGCTGCGCAGCTCGCGCAGGCTCAGCCGGCCATCGCGATCCGTATCGAGCAGCTGGAACAATGCCCGGCCCTGCTCCGCGACGGAAATGGCGATCGACCCCTGTCCGGCCTCGCCGACGAGGTTCGCGAACGCCGTCACCTCAGCCAGGGTCATCTTGCCATCCCCATCGCGATCGATCAGCGGAAACACTCCAGCGAAGACGCGGCCCCCGCCAGCGCCGAGGTCGGCCTCGGTGAGAAACCCCTTGCTCCCACTATCCGCGAGCCGAAACTGCTGCAGGTAAATCTGCGACGTCGAGAGCCGCGCGCTCAGGTCCGTCGAGGAACCCGCGCGCAAACTCACCTGCGCATCGCCCAGCGTCAACTTCAGCACGTCGTCGGTCACCTTGCTGTCCACGCCCGGTTGGGCAGCCCCCTGGCGAGCTTCCACCGCAGACGGCACGGGGCCCTTCCGGCCCAGGCGAATGGTGATCGAGAGGTCCGGTTGACCGCGGTGCCACTGCGCCAACTCGTCGGCATCGAGCAGACCGTCCTTGTTGGCATCCAACCTGTCGAACGTCTTCGGGTCGAGCCCGCTCTCCGTTCGGCTCAATTTGAGGTCTTTATTCTTGTCATAATGGGTCAGCAGGAGCTGACCCAGTTGGGCGTCGGCCTGGCGGCTGCGGGCGAGGTAGAACGAGGACGCCGCCGGGCGGTCCATCGGGCCGCGAAGTTGCTCGACGAGACGTACGTTGATGAGATCGTTCGGTTGCGGATCGAGTTCGTCGGCCGAGAGGATCTCATCATCGTTCGTGTCGAGCTTCGCCAGCAGGGTTTCGGCCGCCTTCCGCACACTCTCCTTCGAGAGCTTGCCCTCATTCTTGACGTCGAGATGCCGGAACAGGGCCTCGCTCGGGCCGCGGAATGGGGTCATGCCGGGGTCAGCACCGACCAGCAGCACCGGGCGAAACCCCGCCCGATCGAAGTACCGCGTCAGTTCCTCCAGCGACACCTTGCCGTCGCCGTTGGTATCGAGTTCGGCCATCGAGGCGGGATTGAGGCGTCCGGGGAAGAGAGCGCCATTGGCGCGCATCTGCTGCAGCGCCTGCAGGCTCGGGACGTACTGCGCCTCCTCCCTGCTCAGCACGCCGTCGCCGTTGCGGTCGAGGAAGTCGAACCACTTCTTGGCATACTCGTTGTGGGCGGAAGTGATCGGCTTGCCGTCAAGGTGAATGTGCAGACGGAGGAGCACCGGGCGTTTGTCGCCCAAGAAGACAACAGTGTAACCTTCGGCGCTTGCCGGGGCCGCGCCTTCCTTCACCCCGCCCTTTTGTGACGTTTCGGGCGGTTCGCCCAGCGGAGTACCGCACGGCTCGCCGCCCTCTGGCCCCGGCCGGGTCTGGCCGGGGACGCTTGCCGGCGCCAGGGCGAGGGCGGCGGTCAGAAGGCCGCACGCCCACGCCCGGCGCCCTGGTCGAGCGTGCCTCATCGCACGACCCCCCGAATGACCTGGGCACCGACGTCCGCGACACGAATGGGCCGGCCGACGTTCGACATGTTCGTCGTCCGGACCGGATCGATGCCGAGGGCGCGGCAGATGGTGGCCATCAGATCGGGCACGGAAACGGGCCGGTCGGACTCGACGGTGGTGCCGTCGGCGCTGGTGCGGCCGACCACCTGACCGCCGTTGAGGCCGCCGCCGGCCAGCACGGTCGACCAGGCATTGGGGTAGTGATCGCGGCCCTGCTGGCCGTTGATGCGCGGGGTACGGCCGAACTCGCCCATCCACACGATCAGCGTCGAATCGAGCAAGCCGCGCGAACGCAGGTCTTCCATCAGGGTGCCCCACGCCGGATCGAGGATTTCGCTCAGGCGCTGCACGTTCTGGAAGTTCTGGTTGTGCGTGTCCCAGCCGAGGGCGTTGCCGGCGAAGGTGCCGAGGCTGACCTCGATGAACGGCACGCCGCGCTCGACCAGGCGGCGGGCCAGCAAGCAGCCCTGGCCGAACTGGTTGCGCCCGTAGGCATCGCGCAGTTGGGCCGGCTCTTCAGTCAGGTTGAAGGCCGTCGAGGCGGCGGTGCGCATCAGCCGCACGGCCCGGTCGTAGGCGGTCTGATGGCTCTGCGGCGACACGCCAGGATGACGGGCCACGAACTCGCGTTCCATCTCCTGCAGCAGCCCGATGCGGGCATCGACCTGGTCGCGGCTGACGTCGCCCGGCGGTTGCAGATCTTCAACGCGCAGCGACTGTTCGTAATCGTTCTGATTGCCCTGCTGGAAGACGCGGTTGCCCATGTCGCCGACGAGCAGCGGAGCGTACTGCGGGCCGAGGAAGCCGGGACCGTACGCCGCCGGGCTGAACAGGCGATAGGGCACGATGCTCACGAAATTTGGCAGCGGAGCATCAGGCCGGCCGAGTTCCTTCGAGATGAACGAGCCCATGGTCGGATACTGGATCGGGCCTTGCGGCAGGTAGCCGGTGCGCAGCTGGAAGGTGGCGCGGCCGTGGTCACCCTCACGGGTGCTCATCGAGCGAACGATGACGATGTCGCGCATGTTGCGGGCGAGGCGCGGCAGGTGCTGGCTGATGCGAATGCCGGGGACGGCGGTCTGAATCTCGCGATACGGGCCGCCATTGGCGTGACCGGGCTTGAGGTCGAAGGTGTCCATCTGGCTGGGGCCGCCGTTCATCCACAACAGGATGCACGAGCGCCGCCGCTGCGGATTGTTGGCGACGTCGTTGGCCATCGCCTCCAACCAGCCAGAGGCCGAGTAGCCGACCACGCCCGCAGCGGCCAGTTTGAACAGCTCGCGGCGGGACAGACGGGGGAGATCAGAGTTACGCGCCATTGTCAGAAACCCTCGGGAATGGAGAAAAGAGGTCAGGCATTTACGAGCGGCGGGGTTTATCCCCGCCGCCCGGACGGCGGGGATAAACCCCGCCGCTCGTAAACCAACTCGTTAATGGTTGAGAATGAACTCCGAGCTATTGAGCAACACCCAGAACACGTCGGTCAGGGCGGCGCGGGTGTCGCCGCGCGGCCCACCGCTATCGACATGGGCGACCATCCGTGCCAGTTCTTCCGCCCGCGGCAACCGCGACAACGTCGCCAGGTAGAGCGTCTCGACACGCCGGGCCGTCGTCATGAATGGGGCGTCGATCACGGCGGCCAGCGTCGTGCTGCGCTCGACGCTGGTGGCGTCCGCGATGAACTTCCCATTCATTAGAGACAGCGCCTGCAGGATCGACGTCTGATATTCCGTGCGTTTCTCCTGGCTGGCGAACTTTTGCAGGAACTGCGTCCGCGCATTGAGGGGGTTGATCCGTCCTTGCGGGGTTATCTGGGTGTCCTTGTAGCCGGTCGCCTGAGCCAGGCTATCGAAGAGTTGCTCCGGCGTCAGGCCCTTCACGGCCATGCGAGCGAACAGGCGCGGCTCGTTCTGGGACGGATCGCTGACGGCGCTCGCTCGCTGGTACGCCTTGCTGGCGGTAATCGCCCGAATCAGATATTTGATGTCGAAATCGTGGGCGGCAAACTGAGTCGTCAACTCGGCGAGCAGTTCGGGATGGCTGGCCGGATTGTCCTCGGTCGGCTCGTCATCGACCGGGTCGAGCAGGCCAATGCCGAAGAAATGTCCCCACAAACGATTGCCGGCGGTGCGGGCAAAGTACGGGTTCTTCGCCGTGGTCATCCAGTTGGCGAGGGTGATGCGGGAATCGACATTCGGCTGGAACTGCGGGGCGGCCCCATCCAGGAAGCGGGCCTCGACGACTTTTTCGGTCCCTGCGATCTTGATCGTGCGCCGATTCGGGTCGGGCGGTTGCGGCGGGGGCTGTCTCCCGGGGGGGAGGCGTTGCGGCGGCTGGGTGCCCGCAAAGAAGGCGGCATATTCCCAGAACTGCTTGCGCGTCCAGTTGGCGAACGGATGGTCGTGACACTGGGCGCACTCAAGCCGAACGCCGAGGAAGACACGCGAGGCGCTGGCGGCGAGGTTTTCCGCCTTGAGTTCATTCGCCTGGAAGAAGGCGAGGGGGCTGACGGGCCGACCTGGGGCGGGGGGAATGCCAACGGCGCCGCGGGGCAGGCCCGGGAGATTCACCGGCGTCGTGAGCAGCTCGCGCACCATCTTGTCGTAGGCGACGTTCTCGCGCACCTGCTTCTCGATCCAGCCCTTGAAATTGCGCGCGAAGACCTGGAAGTTTTGGTTCGCCGGCGGCAGCATCACGGTCGTCCAGATCGTGCCGAAATGCGTGACGTAGTGCGGATGCTCCAACAGGCGCTCGACGAGCAGACTGCGGCGATTCGGAGCCTTTTCTTCGAGGAAGTCGCGCAGGTCGGCGACCCGCGGGATGCGCCCGGTCAGGTCGAGCGAAAGGCGGCGCATGAACTCGGCGTCGTCGGCAAGCGGGGCCGGCTTGACGTCGCGTTCGGTAAAGCGGACGCCGAGGTGATGATCGATGCGGGCAGCCAGCGCCTCGGGACTGAGGAGTGGCGCGGCGGCGATCTTGCTTGGGGTCGGCGTGGTCGTGTTGCTGGGAGGATCCGCCGTGAGCCGCCCAGCCGTCAAGCCCAGCGCGGCCACCCCCAGAATCCACCATCGGGAAGTGTTCATGGCGCGTTTCGGCCCTCGTAGTGTTGGATGCCGGACTATGCCCCCCCTGCCCGTGCAGAGCGTCTCGATAGATAGAACTGTTGAAGGAGTAAATTCTAACACTGACGGGTTGCAACGAGCAAACGGATTTTCGCTATCGCAAGGAGAGCAAGGGCGCACAGGGGCTTGCGGCGCGAGAGGATTGTCCGGGCGAGTGCAGGTTCTGCGTCGCTGGTCGGGGGCTATCTGCTCTCTGTGCGAGACTGTCGGCGTGTGGTAGAGTAAGCAGTGCTGTCGTGGCGACAAGCAGCCTTGCTTGTCGCTCTACCCACCGCGACAAGCAAGGCTGCTTGTCGCCACGAGCAACGAGGGCACCTCCGTGAAATCACTTCTTGCCGTGGCTGTCGTTCTGAGTCTGGCGCTGGCATCCGCCCACACGCAGACCGAGCCGGTCCGCATCTACACCAGACCGAAGCCGCCGCCGCGCGACGCTCTCGACAAACTCAACCTGACCCTCGCCTGGAGTCACCGCCTCAAGACCGAAGGTCCGCGCGATGGGCTGTTCAGCGTTCAGCTGATTCCCGACAAGGCCAACCCCCGCATGATCGTCCAGCTGTTCAGCGGCGTGATGATTGCCCTGGACGCAGAAAATGGCGACCTGCTCTGGCGCACGCCGATCGGAACGCCTTACTACACCGCGCAACCAGTTGGCGCGAACTCGCGGTACATCTTCACCACGCGCCGCGACGAGTTGTTCGTCGTGGATCGGGACAACGGCAAGCAGACGCTCTGGAGCGTCCAGAGGGACAGCAACCTGCCGGAGTATGGTTTTCGCCTGGACGGCTCCCCCTCTGCGGGCCTGACGGCCGATGAGGAGATGGTCTTCATCTGCATGGATAGCCGCGTGTCCGGCTACATCGTCCCGGACTTTCGCCGGATGATGCAGTACCGGGCGAAGGAAGAACCGGAGTCCATCCCCGGCGGGAGTAAGTTGAAGCCGTCGCCGCAAGTGCGCCGCCTGTGGACCAACGTCTTCCCGGAGGATCGCTTCTACCAACCGCCTCTGGATCTGGGGGGGGATTCCATTGGCCTGGCCGCCCCCAACGGCACGTTTGTGACCGTTAACAGGCATGACGGCGTCGAGGGCTGGCGCTACCAGTTCGAGAAAGGCATCGTGGCTCATGCCGCCCAGCACCGCGCCATCGCCTACATTGCCGGGGAGGATGGGTATCTGTACGCCTTCGACACTTACCGGCGCAAACTGGCCTGGCGCTTCGCGGGGACGGCGCCCATCCATCGTCCGATCCACGCGACCGACCGCGACATCTGGGTGTCCCCGGAAGGCATTGGCCTGTGCCGGGTCGATCGTGCAAGCGGCGTGGCCCGCTGGCGCAACCGGGATGCCGCGCGGTTCCTGGCGATGAATCCGCGTTTTGTTTACGCCACGGATCGCTTCGGTCACTTGTTGGTTCTCGATTACGACCGCGGGACTGCCCTCGCTCAGTACGACACGCGCGACTTCGTCGTGCTGGTGCCGAATGAGCTGACCGACCGGCTCTACCTGGCCGCTCACGACGGGACGCTCGTGTGCCTGCATCACCGCGAATACCCGACGCCGGTGCGCATCAAGACCCTGGAGCCTGAGGACAAGGGCAAGCCGCCGCCGAAGAAGGGGAAGGAGAAAGAGAAGGACGAGAAGTTGGGCGTAGGAAGTCTGAGGATGGAGGATCGAGGATCGAGGATTGAGGGTCGAGAATCGAGAGTTGATGTCTGGGTTTTCGATCTTCGATCTTCAATCCTCGATCCTCGATTCTCGATCCTTGGGCGGCGGAAACGGCTGTGAGGCGCTGGCGCCTGGGCGGCCTGATAGGGGTGCTGCTGCTCCTGGCGGCACCTCTCGCCGTCCCCCTGTTGGAGTTGCTTGGCCGGCTGGATCGCGTTGCCTTTCTGACCGACGAAACGCTCGTCCTGGGCGGCAATACCCTGTTACTCGTCGGCGGCACACTGGCGCTGGCGCTGCCTGCCGGGGTCGCGACGGCTGTCCTCCTCTATCGCACCGACCTACCGCTACGAAAGCCGCTGCGCGGGCTGACAATCCTGGCGCTCTTTGTGCCGTTGCCGGTGGTGTGTTCCGCGTGGCAAGCGGCGCTCGGGACAGGGGGTTGGCTGGCGTTCTTTTCCTGGAGCGAAGCACCGGGACGTTTCTGGCCTGCCGGGCTCTGGCCCGCCATCCTGGTTCACGCCGTCGCCGCCCTGCCCTGGGTGGTCCTGATCGTCGGGCAGGGCCTGCGCTGGGTGGAAGGCGAGTTGGAAGCGGACGCACTCCTGGCCGCCGGAGTGTGGCGTGTCCTGTGGCGTGTGACGCTGCCGCGCTGTCGGGGAGTGATCGGCGCAGCGGGCCTCTGGGTGGCCCTGCAGACCGCGTCCGAAATCACCGTCACCGACCAGATGCAAGTGCGGTCGCTTGCAGAGGAGGTCTATCTCGAACTGTGGCAAGGAGGGCCGGATGCCCTGGC
Source organism: Gemmataceae bacterium (assembly GCA_035637055.1). Lineage (GTDB taxonomy): Bacteria > Planctomycetota > Planctomycetia > Gemmatales > Gemmataceae > DASPXY01. The sequence continues at coordinate 7,562 of DASPXY010001150.1, forward strand.
GCGATCCACCGCCGCCAGCCTGCCCGTGGTGCTGGCGCTGGCCCTGCTGGTCTTCTTGGCCCTGTCGCGCCTGGAGCGAGCCTTGCCCCCGCCGGAGTCGCTGCTAACAGCCCCCCCAACCTTCTCTCTCGGATGGGCGCGCTGGCCTTGCTTTGCCTTGGTCCTCGGAGGAGTGTTGTTGCTTGCTGGGGGGACGCTGGGGAGCCTGCTGTGGCGGGCTGGGGCGCGGGGTTATCCGCCGAGTTGGTCGGCGCAGACCGCCGCGGGGTTCCTGGCGACTGCCTGGGAGGCGAACGCCGGGACGATCATCACGAGCTTGCTGGTCGCGCTCGCTGCCGGCGGGCTGACGGCCCTTGTGGCGTTGCTGCTGTGCTGGCTGTCTTTGGACGCGCGTTGGTTCCGTTGGGTGACGTTCGCCCTGGCGGCGATCCTGTGGGCTCTGCCAGCCCCGGTGGTCGGGATCGGCCTGAAGGAGGCGATCATGGCCATCGTGGACTGGTGGCCGGCTGGGCCGCTCGCCGAGGCCCTTTACTGGAGTCCGTCGCCCGTGCCGGTGCTGTGTGCCGACCTGCTGCGCTATCTACCCTGCGCCGTGGCGGTGCTCTGGCCGATGGTGCGGTTGTTGCCGGGGGAACTGCGGGATAGCGCCCGCGTCGATGGGGCCACACCGGGACAGGAATTGCGCCACGTTGTCTGGCCCTTGGCGGCACGAGCGGCCTTGTGGTCGGCGCTCGTTGTTGCCGCCCTGTCGCTGGGGGAAGTCGGGGCCGTACGGATGCGGGTAGAGTCAGGCCCGCCCACGTTCGCTCACCTGCTCTGGGAACAAATGCACCGCGGGGTCGATAATGTGGTGGCCGCTCTGTGCTTGCTGATGCTGGCGGCTGTCGTGGCCGGCGCTGCGTTGTTGGCGCTCGGCGGCGCGCTTCTTCGCCTGCTTCGTGCCCGAGGTTGAGAGGTCCGCGTTCCCCTAACGATCGCGCCCGGTCCCCAGGAGTTCGGCGTTGATTTTCGCGATAGTGTTTGCGGCCTCCGATTCCACGCGCAGCACGCGCACCCCAAGCCCTGCGCTTTCCACCTCGTTGATCGCGGAACTGATCGCCTCCCGTAGAGTCAAGGCCTTGCGGCTAAACTCCAGGTACGCAACCCCCTCACAAAAATTGAACTCGATGTCGCCTTTGGTCGCATCGTACAGGGCGTCGGCGAGTTCCGCAGTTACCTCAGACACGCCCGAGAGGATCAAAGTGAAGTGATGAGTCTTCATGGGTTTCCGTTTGAAGCCTCCTGGTGCGGGCATTTGTCAACGAATCGCCGGATGGCCTTGGCATGGTCTTCCGGGCTTTTCGGGGTGGACCAAACCGATTTTTGACAGCCGCCGCGGCCGTGCGGGCAGCGGATGATTCCCCAACAGTGTCCTTTCGCGGACTTGATGACGGACCAACCCTTGCTCATGGCGTAAGCCAAAGCGGCCTCAATCTCCTTGTTTGGGTGCCGAGCCATGCGGTGGTCTCCCACACGGACTCATGCCAAAATTGCGCGTACCACCTCGCCATGCACATCCGTCAAGCGATAGTGCCGGCCCTGGAACTTGAATGTCAGCCGGGTGTGGTCGATGCCCAGCAGGTGCAGCACCGTCGCCTGGAAATCGTGAACGTGGACCGGGTCGCGCACGACGTTGTAACAGAAGTCGTCCGTCTCGCCGTAGGTGATACCAGGTTTGACCCCGCCGCCCGCCATCCAGATTGTGAAACAGCGGCCGTGGTGGTCGCGGCCATGCTGGCGCGGGTTGTTGATGTCGCCCTGGCCAAATACCGTCCGCCCGAACTCGCCGCCCCAAATTACCAGGGTGTCGTCGAGCAAGCCGCGCTGCTTCAGGTCGCGCACCAGCGCCGCCGATGGCTGGTCGGTGTCCTGGCACTGGACGCGCAGCTGCGTCGGCAGGTTCGAGTGCTGGTCCCAGCCGGCGTGAATCAGCTGCACGAAACGAACCCCGCTCTCCGCGAGCCGCCGCGCCAGCAGACAGTTAAAGGCGAACGAGCCGCGTCGCCGCACGTCGGGGCCATACATCTCGATCGCGTGAGCCGGTTCCGTCGAGAGGTCGGTCAACTCCGGGACGCTCGTTTGCATGCGATAGGCCATCTCGTACTGGGCGATCCGGGTGACGATTTCCGGGTCGCCGACTTCGGCATGCCGCAGGCGATTGAGAGCCGCCATGTCGTCGAGCAGGCCGCGGCGGACGGCGCTGCTCATGCCGGCGGGGTTGGACAAATACAGCACCGGGTCGCCGCTCGGCCGCAGCCGCACCCCCTGAAAACGCGACGGCAGAAAACCACTGCCCCAGTAGTAGTCGTAGAAGATCTGGCCGCACGATGCTTCGCGGTCGCGCGAGGTCATCACCACGAAGGTCGGCAGATCTTCGGTCAGGTTGCCCAGGCCGTACGAGAGCCAGGCGCCCATGCTCGGCCGCCCTGGCTGCTCGGCGCCGCTGAGGAACAGGGTCATCGCCGGGGCGTGGTTGATCGCTTCGGTGTGCATCGACTTGATGAAACACAGTTCGTCGGCGATGGAGCCGGTGTGTGGCAGGAAGTCCGACAGCCAGGCGCCGCTCTTGCCGTGGCGACGGAACGGAGCGATGCCGGGCAGAATCAGCTGACGCTGATTCTGGGTCATCGTCGTGAGGCGCTGCCCCATCTGCACGGAGGGCGGCAACAGCTGACCGCGGCGAGGGGCGAGACCGGGTTTGTAGTCGAACAGATCGACGTGTGTCGGGGCGCCCCCTTGCATCAGGTAGATGACGCGGCGCGCCTTCGGGGCAAAGTGCGGCAGGCCGCGCAGTCCTTCGGCAGCCCCGGCGGTGGGCCGACCATTTCCCAGCAGCGTCGCCAGCGCGGCAGTGCCCAGGCCGAGGCCGGTGTGGCCGAAAAACCGGCGGCGCGTGAGGTACAGCTGTTGTTCA
>DASPXY010001151.1:0-7733 GCA_035637055.1 Gemmataceae bacterium
ATCCGGACCTCCGCCGTCCATCGGGCGCTGGTGGCCGCCCTGGACGACTGGGCGGTCTGTGCCGCGGACGCCGGCCGGCAAGCCTGGCTGCTGGAGGTCGCGCGGCTGGCCGACCCGGACCCCGAGGGGTGGGGCGACCGCGTCCGCCGACCGAAGGCGTGGGGGGATCCGACGGCGCTGGCGGAGCTGGCCCGGACCGCGCCGCTGGCCAGCCGGTCGGTGCAATTGCTGGTGGCGGTCGGGGAGCGGCTGCAGGACCTCCGCGGGGACTCGGCCGGGTTCCTCAAGCGGGTGCAGCAGCAGCATCCCAGCGACTTCTGGGCCAACTTCCGCCTCGGCAACGCGCTCTGCCAGTCGGCGCCGCGGGACGCGGTCGGCTACTACCGGGCCGCCCTGGCGGCCCGACCGGGGGCGGTCCTCGTCTACCTCAACCTGGGCGCCGTGTTGAACCACGCGGGGGAGCGGGACGAGGCCATCGTGTACTACCAGCGCGCCCTCGAGTTGGACCCCGGCTCCGCGCCGGCCCACAACCACCTCGCCATTGCCCTGGTCGGCGCCAGGCGGCTGGACGAGGCCCTCGACCACTTCCGCCGCGCCCTCCGCCTCGACCCCGGCCAGGCCGGGGTCCACTGCAACCTGGCCGCCGTTCTGGAAACGAAGGGCCGGCTGGACGAGGCCCTCGACCACTACCAGCAGGCCCTCCGGCGCGATCCGAAATGGGCGGCGGCCCACCACAACCTCGGCAACTTCCTGCTGGCGAAGGGCCGGGTGGACGAAGCCCTCGACCACCTCCGCCAGGCCGCCGCCCTCGAGCCCACCAGTGCCGTGCTCCGCTTCGGCCTCGCCCTGGCCTTGCAGAAAACGGGCGGTCGGTCGGACGAGGCCATCGCGAATTACGAGCAGGCCCTCCGGCTCGACCCGAAGCTGGCCCCCGCCCACCGCAACCTCGGGGTCGCCCTGCAGGCGTCCGGCCGGCCGGAGGAAGCCCTGGACCACCTCCGCCAGGCCGTCGCCCTCGAGCCCGGGAATGTCCTGGCCCACCTGACCCTCGCCCGCGTCCTGCGTCAACAGGGGAGTCGGCTGGACGAGGCAGTCCGCCACGGTGAGCAAGCCGTCCGGCTCGAACCCCAATCGCCCCTCCCCCACAAGGTCCTGGGGGAGGTCCTCCTGGCGCAGGGCCGCTGCCGCGAAGCCGAGGCGGCGACCCGACGCTGCCTCGACCTGTTGCCGGAGGCCCACCCCCTCCGGCCCGGCGCCCTCAAGCAGCTGCAGCGCTGCGCCCAGTGGCGGGCGCTGGAGGACCGGCTCCCCGCCGTCCTCCAGGGCAAGGACGCGCCGGCCTCCGACACCGAGCGCCTCCAGTTCGCCGAGCTGTGTTGCCTCAAGCGGCGCTACCTCGTCGCCGCCGGCCTGTATGCCGCCGCCTTCGACGGCACCCCGCAATTGGCCGGGGGCCCGAGAGCCCGCCACCGCTACAACGCCGCCCGCGCGGCCGCCCAGGCCGGTTGTGGCGGCGGAGACGCCGCCGGGCTCGGCGACGAGGAGCGGGCGCGCTGGCGCCGGCAGGCGCGGGCCTGGCTCCGGGCCGACGTGGACGCCTGGGCCGAGGAGTTGAACCGCGGCGCCGCGTCGGCCCGGGTCCCGGTCCGGCAAGCGCTGACCCGCTGGCGAGAGGAGCCCGACGTGGCGTGCGTGCGCGACCCGGGCGAGTTGGGCCAGCTGGCCGCGGAGGAGCGCAAGGAATGCCTCGCGCTGTGGGCCGAGGTGGATGCCCTCCTTGCCCGCACCAGGAAATGAGGCGAGGCTCCCCCCGTTTCGCATGATCTTCTTCGCCAGGTTTCCGCGAGGCGCTGTAGGGGCTGGCCTCTGTGCCGGCCCGGGGGCAACCACGGCGCACGAGAACCGCCGTCCCCTTGGCGCCCTTCGTCGGCCACCTGGATGGACTGGCGGGCGGGACACCGTTACCGCGCCGCCCGCGCCGCGGCCGTGGCCGGCTTCGGGGGCGGCGCGGACGGGGCGGCGCTCAGCGAGGCGGAGCGGGCGCGCTGGCGCAAACAGGCCCGCGTGTGGCTGCGGCTTGACCTCGCCGCCTGGACGAAGGGGTTGCAGACCGCCAGGCCGGCAGATCGCGCCGAGGTGCAGAAGACGCTGGCGCGCTGGCGTGACGACCCCGACCTGGCCGGGCTGCGCGACCCGGGCGCCCTGGATCGACTGCCTGCAGCCGAACGCCAGGAATGCCGCGCGCTGTGGAGCGACCTCGACGTCCGGCTCGCGCCCACTTCGCTCCCCAGGTAGGTTCCGTTGCCTCCCCGGCGCAGAGGCGGCCGAGCCGCTCGCTGGAGGTGGAAAGGCTCATCACTCATCGTTCATCGTTTCTTTGAAGGCCGGCCATGACCGACGATCCGCGCGTGGACCAACTGCTGGAGGAACTCTTGGAGTCGGGCGGCAGCCCCGAAGAGGTTTGCCGCGCGTGTCCCGAGTTGCTGCCGCAGGTCCGCGCCGGGCTGCAGCGGCTGCGGCTGCTGGAGGACGAAGTCGGCGCGCTCTTTCCCCCTTCCACCCCCACGGACGTTGGGGCGACTGCGACTCTGCCGGTCGCCGGGCTGCCGTGCATCCCCGGCTACGAGGTGCAGGGGGAGCTGGGGCGCGGCGGGTCGGGCGTCGTCTACCGGGCGTGGCACCTGCGCCTCAACCGCGCCGTCGCCTTGAAAATGCTCCTGGCCGGCCCCTGCGCCGGGCCGGAGGAGAGGCCCGCAAAGGTGTCAGAGAGGCCCGCAAAGGTGTCAGGAACCGATATTACGAGTGCGGGTACTCGTAATATCGGTTCCTGACACCTTTGCGGCCCTCCTTTGCGGCCCTGACACCTTTGCAGGCTTGGGCACCGGCCTCGCAATCAGCGGGTTTCTTCCTCCGCCACCTTCCCGTCCGGCATGAGGGTCAACTCCCGGATGACCAAGCCGCAATGCTCGATCAGCACAGGCTCCTTGATTCGGCCCTCGCGCTCGACGACCGAGCGGGCGATCCGCAGGGCCTCCTCGAAGGTGGCCGCCCTGTCGAAGCGGTCTTCGCTGGTCCCGCTGACAATGTGGTAGAAGTCGTTGCGCATGTCAGTATCCCCGACAACACGGGATCGAGGTACACCCACAGATGACCGAGGGCCGTTTGTGGATCGACGCCAGCCACGCCCTGCGGATGAGCGATGGCCTGCATGACTTGAGAGAGCCGCGTTGCGGCCTGAGCCATCGGCACGGCGGGCGACTCCCGAGTGCCGGTGTGCGTGTTCTGGAGGCCCATCGCGGTAAGCAGGGCGGTGACGTGGTTCCGCAGCCGGGATTGGTTATCGTGGAAATACGATACGCGGACAATCACGCGCCACATCGTGAGGCCCTTTCCCCGTCGTTGCGCACCAATCTATGGTTTATCATCGCGGGCGGGATACGTGCCGGTCAAGGCCGATTTGACAGCCCCATTCTCTTGCCGCATCTGATGACTGCCCCCTTTGTCCTGCCTGGCAGCATGGCACGCGGAACATCGTCTCGCTGACGGGGAACAGAGCCGACCCTTCGCAGGAAGCCTGCCCAGGCAACGCCCGCTTGCTTTTCGTCACTTTCTCGCTCACACTGAGCGCGTACCCGGCTTCGTGTTTCAGCAGCGTGCGCGCGGTTGACAGACCGTCTCCATTCCGCATTTGATGACTGCAAGCTGCGGAGGCGGGAGGGATGCCACTTTACCGCGGAGGTGTGTTCATGGGTTACGATCCGCTCAACCCCGAAACCGATCCTTTCCGACCGCCGGCCATTCCGACGCTCGTTGGCTGTCTTCATTGCGGGCAGGCGTACGAGAGCTATCGCATCGAGTGGCGAATCGAGCGCACTGTCGAGGGACGGTCGCAGGGCTTCTGGTGTTGCCCCATTGAGGGCTGCGACGGGCGTGGGTTCTGCTGCGACATTTTCCCGCTCGACCCCAACTACACGGATGAGGACGGCAACCGGGTGTGGTGTGACACCGACGATGAAGGCGAGTCGGAATCAGTCTCCGAGGACGACGGGGTTGACGACAAGCCGCACGACAACGGGGAGGAAGAGCTCCCCTGGTAACCGGCGACGGCAGGTCGATCATCCCTTGATCGTCGCCGCAACAACACGAGTGTCGCGGTTGGTGGCCGGCTCTTCTCCAGGCTTGCTCAATCCGTTCCCGTTGTTGCGCCGGCCCCCAGGCTCTGTCTGCTGCCTCCGCGAACCACTCCACGGCGCACTGCGGACGCCGGACCGTCGCTGTGCCGGGCGGGGCAGGAGGCAAGGTGAGTTCGTGCCTTCTTTCACGAAATGGTGGACAGACACTGTGGTGACAGGTGAAAGAATGGTGGGACGGCCAGCCGTAAGGCACAGAGGTGCTGCTCCTTACGCTCGCCGGACCATTCTTTCACGTGAAAGAAAGCTGTGGCGGAATGCTCCCGCTGCTGGCCTGCCGAATGCCGGTTGGAGGCAACGTCGAGACACCCTCGGCAAGCCGCTGTGCCAGAGGGTGCCGCATGGCACAGCGGGCGGCTTATCCGGCGCAAGCCCCATCCTGTCTGCAGTTATACCATTTTTCCACTGTGCCAAACCCTTGGCACAGTGGAAGGGCATGGCACAGCGGCTGCGTGCCGCACGACGCACGCGACTGGAACGCGGCCTCGAACTCCGGTTGAAAGGTGTCCCAACCGTGTTCTCGAACTCCGGTTGAATGTGTCGCGCCGCCTTGCTCGACATCAGAGATGGGTGTCACTCCTTTTATCTGTTGGTGAAGTGCTAAGGCAACAACTGTGCCAATGAGGTGGGGGCGGAATGTCGGCATTCCCAGCTACTGCCTTTACGCAGGAAGGGACGATGATGCGGCCTTCGCAGGCAACGGCACAGAGGTCCATGAGGCCCCGGGAAGGTGGCAAGAATACCACTCGGTTGGCTCGCAATCTGCCAGCGTCAATAGAGATCGGGGAAGGGGCGACTCGGAGCGGCGCGATTCGTGGGTACCTGGCCGCCGGATTCTCGCGGACGGTTTGCTGGCGCGCTTGTTGCATTCCATCCCGCGCAGGGATACTTGCCCCGGAGACGGACGCACCTGCGTTGAGTTGGGCCGGAGGATCTGACGTGGCCAAACTGCGACAACTGCTGTGGGCGCTTTGGGCCGGCACGCTCGTCGCCCTGCGGGCGATTCGGGCCAGCGTGCTGGTCCCCCTGCGGGCGCTTCGGGCCGGCGCGCGGAAAATCCTCCGGTCAGCGCGGGCCTGGATCCTGTTCATCCTGCTGGTAATCGCGGCCCTGGTCGCCTATTACGTCCTGTCGGACCGCTACACGCCGTTCACCACCGACGCCTACGTCCAGGCCTACGTCATTCAGGTGGCCCCCCGGGTCGAAGGCCAGGTGGTACACGTCTACGTCCACGAAAACCAGGCGGTGAAGAAGGGCGACCTGCTGTTCGAGATCGACCCGCGGCCCTTCCAGCACCGGGTGGCCCTCCTGGAGGCGAAGCGGGTCGAGGCCGTCCAGCAGGTCGCCCAGTTGGAAGCGGAACTGTCGGCGGCCAAGGCCGAGGACGTTCGCCTGGTCGCCGAGGAGGGCTACGCCCGGACGGTCCACGGGCAGGAGCAGGAGATCTATAAACAGCAGGCCACCACCGACCGGAAGTACGTGGAGGCCGTCCAGAAACTCAAGGCGGCGCAGGGGGCCGCGGAACGGAGCCGGGCCCAGATCCGCAAGGTCGAGCAGGCGCTGGCGGCGCGGATCGGGGAGGAGCATGCGCTGGTCGCGGCCGTCCAGGCGCAGCTCGCCGAGGCCCGGCTCAACCTGGAATGGACGCACATTTATGCCCCGGCGAACGGGTATGTCACCAACGTCCATCTCCGCGAGGGCTCCTACGTCCATGTCGGCACGCCGGTCCTGACCTGCATCGACCGCGATCAGTGGTGGATCGTGGCCAACTACCGCGAGAACAGCATGGAGAACATCCGGCCGGGGCAGCGGGTCGGCCTTACCTTGAACACCTATCCCGGGCGCATCTTCCCGGGGAGAGTCCAGACCGTCGGCTGGGGCGTGCATCAGGGCCAGTCGGCTCCCTCGGGCAACCTGCCGGCCGTCGCCGAGCCGAAGAACTGGATCCGGCTCTCCCAGCGCTTCCAGGTGTGGATCACCCCCGAGCTGCCGCCCGAATGCCCCCTGCGCGTCGGTGCGACGGCCAGCGTGGCCGTGTACACCAGGGAGGGCCACTGGCTCAACCCGGTGACCGAAACCTGGCAGGAAATCGTGGCCACTTTTGAATACCTCCGTTGACAGCGAGGGCGTTCTTGACTCATCCTTCCGCCTCCCTGCCTGCCCACGAAGTGACCGCGCTGCTCGGGGAGCGCCTGTACGAAGTGTCGCTGCGCCAGGGGCAGGCCCAGCACGCTGTGAAAACGGCCCTGGGTTGCTGCCTGGCCACCGGCCTGTCGTACGTATTTCGCCTGCCGGATGGGCAATTCGCGCCTGTGTTTGCCTTCATGATCCTGACCCTGGGCATGCCCCGCCCGCGCGTCAACGGGCTGTTGACGCTGCTCGGGATCGCGGTCGGCGCCCTCGGGTCGGCCGTGATCCTGGTCGCGCTGCGCGACGCCCTCTTCCTCTACCTGGCCGTGACGCTGCTGTGGATCTTCACCGTCTTGCTGTTCAGCGGCTGGTTCCCCCTACCGGCGACCCTGGGCGCCATGGTGTCCGCCATCGGCATCTTCGTGTTTTCTCAGGGGACGGTGGGGGACACCCTGAGCTTCTTCGTCGCTTATGAACTCAACTGGTTGATCGCCACGGTCTCGGTCGTCGTGATCGACACCCTGGTCTGGCCGTTCACCACGCGAAAGGTCTTCGTGGAGCGGCTCGCCGAGGTCTACGCCCGTCTGGAACAGGAGTGCAGGCAGGCGGCCGGGTGGCTGCGGTCGGCCGCGCCGCAGCCGGCGCCCGCGACGGGTGAGGAGGGGGCGCCGTTTCGGCGGCTGCGCCAGCAACTGGCTCCCGAACTGCGGCGCGGCGGCGCCACGTCTAACCCCTTCGCCCGCATGATCCTCGCCTGCCGATCGCTGACCCTGCGCCTCTGGTTTTTCAACCGGGCCATCGCCCCGGCGGCTCCCGGGCTGCCCGCGGACACGCGCCAGCAACTGGCGAGCGTTCTGGATCGTTGCGCCGAGCACCTGCGCGCCTTGCTCGAAGGCGCCCTGCACGGTCAACCGGTGCCACCCGTCGCTGCCGGCTTGCTGGAGGAAGTGAGTTCGCTACGCCATCACGGCGGTCGAATGCCACCGTCAGACAGTGCCACTCGCCTCGCGGCCGCAGCAGGGGAGAACGCTGCGGGCGCCGGGAACGTCCTCCTCAGTCACGGCATCCACACTATCATCCTGTACCGGCTGGTGCAGGACCTCCGAACCGCGACCGAGGTCCACGAGGCGCTCTTCGGCGGCTTCCGCAATGGCCTGGCGGGGGAGCCGGTCGCGCCGGGCCCCAGCCCGACCGGCAAGCGGTTGATCGACGTCAATTCGCTGCGCTCCAGCACCAAGCTGGTTGTCATTATCCTGCTGCTGCTGGTGGAAGAAACGTTGCTCGGTTTTCCGGGCGGTTCGCAGGTCGCCTTCTTTGCGACGTTCTTTGCGGGCACCGGCAACCTCGGGCGGCAGAACAAGACCGACCTGGTCGGCCTGGCCGGCCTGCTGTGTGGCTTCGCCTACAGCGTCG
>DASPXY010001152.1:0-4019 GCA_035637055.1 Gemmataceae bacterium
TTCGCCCCGAAAATCTACCGCGGCCTGCACCCGGACGACATCTGAACCCATGCCGACGTGGAACGAGCGGCGTGCGCAAATGCGCACACAACAACGGGCCGGCCGATCCGGGGGATGCCTCAAGCCCCGTGGCGAGCTTCACGAGCGTTGCGAAGGCGGTCGCCAACTCGCCCAGCGGCACCTGGATCGGCCCTCTGGGGCACCAACCCAGCGCGAGAGCAGCGCAGCAACGAAGGCGATCCTCCTCGGGTCAGTTCACGGTCGTGGCGTTGCGGCGGTCGGGGACGGGCGGGGGTGGGTTGGCGGAGCCGTGGGCGAAGGTGCGCGTGCCGAAGTGATGCACGAACACATCGCAGCACACCGCCAGCGTGAAGCCTGCCACTCTGGCTTTCATGCTCAACACGTCCGTGTCGAACAGGCCCAGGCCCAGATCGCTCTCCAACGGGCCGATGCGCTGGAGCACCTCGCGCTTAATGAGCAGGCAGAAGCCGCCCAGACGTTCGGCCGCCGCCCACTTGCCCTTGTGCTCCTGGCGGAACTGCTTGGCGAAGGCGTGGACGGCCTCGGCGTCCACCAGCCACTGCACGCCGCCGCGCGGCTGCACGTGCCGGCGCGGGCCGACGCGGTAGGGCACGGTCTCGACCAGTTGCGGCGGGGCGGCGTAGTTCGACATCGGGCCGACCAGTCCCACCGCAGGGGACAAGGCTGCCAGCGCCAGCAGCTGGTGTAGCCAGCCCTCCGTCACGATCGTGTCGTTGTTCAGCAGCACCAGGCACTCGCCGCGGGCCGCGGCCAGGGCGTCGCTGCAGACCGTGGGCACGTCCAGATCGCTGGCGGCGCGCAGTACCTCGATGCGCAGGTTGGGCAGGGCGGCGGCGACGCCGGCGAGGTAGTCGGCGGTGCCGTCGAGCGAGCCGATGTCGAGGAACAGCAACTCGAAGGGCAGGCGCGTGTGCCGCAGCAGGGCGGGCAGGCACAGCTTGGTGTACTCCAGCTGGCCGCAGCAGGGGATGAGGATGGACACCAGCCCCGTGCCCGCCACCGCCAGCGGCTGCTCGGTCGTCTTCGGAGCGGGCTGTTCGCCGTTGCGAGAGAACGGGGCCACACTCACCTGTTCGTTGCTCATGGGAGGCTCCTGCACGCTTCACAAGGTTCGGCCGGCAGGGACGCCGGGCCGCGGGGAGGGTGCGGGTCAGCGGGTGCGGGGGTCGGGGGGCGCCTGCTCAGCGGCGTCCTTGTCCTTGTCGGCCTCGGGCCTGGCGGAGCGGCTGACGAGGTTGACCATGCGCAGGTACTCCTGCTGGTGGCGGCGGGCCAGCTGGGCGCGCACCTCCGCCTGCTTCTGCGAGAGGCGCTCGGCGTACTCGCCCGTCTTGTCCAGGGCCATCGCCTCGGCCAGCGCGAGCAGCGCCTGCTCGTAGTGGCCGGTGGCCTGGTGGACCCAGGCGAGGTTGTAGCGGGCACGCACGTCGCTGTCGTTGACGCGGATGGCACGCTCATAGGCGCTTTGTGCTTCGGCGAAGCGGCCCCACTCGAACAGGCCATCGCCCAGCGTGTTCCACAACTCCGACGAGCACGCCGGGTTGAGCGTCAGGGCGAACTTGGCCATGTCCACCCCTGCCTTCGGATTGCGCAGACTGAACGTGAGGAAGAGGCTGACCTCGTTGAGCAGCACCCAGTTGCGCGGCTGCCGCTTCAGCGCCTCCTGGTAGAACGTCGCCGCCAACTCGAAGCGGCCGACGCGGGCACATTCCCGCGCCTGGGTGAGCGGCTCTTGGGCTTGATCGAAGGTCGCCTTGCCGAAGCGCTCCTGGAAGGCGAGGCGGGTGTCGTAGCCGACCTGCTTGCCCAGCAGGCGCGAGTGGATGCCGCGTTCGTCGTCGCCGCTGGGCTCCAGATACTGGCAGCGCTCGCCTTGGGTGAAGTAGGCTCGGAGCAGGGGGAAGTTGACGCCGACGAAGGTGGCCAGGCTGAAACGCTGATGCTCGAAGGTATCGTCGCGGCTGCTCTGGGTCTGGCCGTAGTCATTGACCAGGATGAAGCCATCGTCACTGACAAGTTCGAGGAGGCGTTCGAGGGACTGGATGGCGCCCCAACTGTGCAGCAGGCGTTTGCTGTGGCTGCGGGCGTAGGGCAGGGCGAAGGCGGCGTAGGGCAGCGTGGTGGCGTCCACGGGGCGGTAGTCGTACTCGGAGGCGAACAGCCCGTAGACCTCCAGCAAATCGTCGTGGTGCCGCAGGTCTGGTGAGCCGGCGCGCTGGGCGAGCTGCTGGGCGGTGAGGTCGGTGTAGTCTTCGAGGCGGACGCCGCGGGCCAGGCAGGTGCGGACACACAGTTGCTTGACGCTCTCCCCCTCCACTTCGAGGACGTAGGCGGGCAGGCAGTCCAGCAGGTAGTTGAGGAACACCGCACGCAGCGGCTTGCCCGCGGCACCCCGGAACATGAAGTCGTGGGGGAGCAGGGCGCCGGGGTCGAGGGCATCGACGAGGCGGAGGCGGTAGTGCCCAGGGTGACCCGCGAGGACGCCGTGGCGGGCGACATCCTGGAGCATGCGTTCGGAACGGTCGGCGGCGATGTAGGTCAGGCGCTCGTAGTAATCCTTCTTCCTGGCGGCGCAGCGATCTCGGAAAGCGTCGAGGAAGAAGCGGGCGAACAGGCCGACACCAATCCCCAGTTCCAGCACAAACAGGTCACCCGTTGGCAGAGCGCCGGCCTGGTCGGCTTCGGCGATGGAAGCGAAGAAGACAGCGGCGGCGTTGTGGGAGAGGGAGCCGTCGTTATTCACGACAAAAGGGACGGGGTGGGCATCTGAGAGGAAGGCTTTGTTGCCGCGCTGGCGCAGGTACTCTTGGCCGAGTTGCCATTCGAGGCTGTCGGCCAGTGGCACGAAGTCCTGGATGATGGCGCGGTCGGCCTGAGCTTGCGCCAGCACGTCCTCGGGGATGGAGGGGCGGCCCGGTAGGGCGGAGTGAGGCTTGCGTGCGGCGGTGGTCATGGTGTCCGTCCTAGCGTTAGCTACATTGTCGAGGTCATTTCTACGTGGTGCTGCTGGTCACCTTCCGCCGCAGCGTTCGGCCTGGTAAAATACAGAGAGAGGAGGCCGGCAGATTGGGTTCCATTCCATTCCACGCAGACACCCCTCCGGCTGCTCCAGGCGTTCGGGGTGCGCGCTATTCCCAGGAAAGAGCTGCGTCCTCTTTTCGGTTCCTTTTCCGGTTCGACATTGGCGAGCTCCCCTTTTCGGGCCAGAGCAGATGCGTCCCCTTGTCGGTCTCCGGCGCCCCTTATCGGCCCTTTCCCGGTTACCGTTTTTCCTGCATCCACTTCTTCAGAAGTTTGGAGGCAAGAAGCCGAGTCGTCTCGTCCACGTCATCAACAAGCGCGCGGACAGCATTCCTTACGGTCTCCGGTACATCTGAGAACCCGGAAAGTGCTGCCAGAGCCGCTCTTCGTTTGCGGACATCGCTGCCTGCCAGTGCCTTTGAGAGCAAGGGCACTGCCGGCGACCCGATGCGAGCCAAGGCCCTCTGAGCGTTGCCCACGACCCTAAAATCACTGTCTTGCAACGCATCTACCAGGGGACCAGAGGCCGCACTTGCCTTTGGACCGATCCGCCCCAAGGCGGAGACAACACGGACCCGAACCTCAGTCGAGCCGTTGTGAATGTTGGCGATCAACGCCGGGACAGTGGCATGGCAAGCCTCACCAATGTCGCCAGCGAGTCCCGCTGCCCGTTCGCGATCACTTGAGTTGCCGCGGGTGAGCATGTCGCTCAGAACGGGCGCTATCGCGTTCGCATCCTTTGCGAGAAACCATAACGCCTGCGCCGCCATGAAGCGGACGAGGAGCGACTCGTCACTGAGCGCAGCATGCACTTTCTTTAAGACCGAGGGTGATGCAACCCCAAGCCGTCCCAGGGCCCAGGCCGCACGGAAACGGACTTCATAGCCCGGATCAGCCAAGGCCTTCTCCAGCCCAGTAGCGGCTATCTTGGCATTGGGGCCAAGAAGCCCGAGGGT
>DASPXY010001153.1:0-8607 GCA_035637055.1 Gemmataceae bacterium
CGCTGTGCTAAGGCCGGTCTGGGAAGACGCCACCCCTGGCCGTCCTCTCCTCTGGCGCACGGTCCCGGATATCGAGCGGCTGCGCGACGACCTGGACCACGGCGGCGCTGCCTGCAGGCGGGTTTCGAGGGGTGGCAAAAGGCGCATCCTTACGGCCAACGGCAAAAACGGTTTTTCGGTCGCCGCCGCCTTGGCGCCAAGGACTCCCTGATTGTCTGGCAGACGCGCAAGGTCCTTGAACAGTGGACAGGTTACGATCTCGGGCCTCGGCTCGTGCGACGCCGGCCAAGGGTACTGCTCGTTCGCTCGAATTGCCCGACCTTTCCGGACTGCTGTCGCTTGGCTCTGCGATAATCAA
The DNA here is from genome assembly GCA_035637055.1 of Gemmataceae bacterium. Lineage (GTDB taxonomy): Bacteria > Planctomycetota > Planctomycetia > Gemmatales > Gemmataceae > DASPXY01. The sequence continues at coordinate 359 of DASPXY010001153.1, forward strand.
GAGCGCCTCTGTCTTCATCTCGGATCCACGTAGGGCCGCATTCCCATCTGAGAGCCGGGAAGGTGCTGCTATTCGATCCTGAAACAGTCGAGCGCGTCCTGCGCGAACGCGCCCAAGGCGAGAATAACGAAAGGCCAACCAAACCATGAAACCATACCTCGGGAATCGTTCGGGAATCTCGACCTCATCTGTTGGCAATTCTTACAGTTCCTCGCGGCGTTGTAAGAACAACCTTACAACCGGCTCCCTAACATTCAGGGAGCCGGTCTTGCGCTCCCCCCCTTATAACCGCAGCCCCGGCACGTTGACGTGCCTCCCTTCATCGCCGCACATCGAGCACCGGCTTCCCCTTGATGCGCTCCCTCACCTGCAAGAACTCCTTGGCGACGGCTCTGGCCTCAAGGATGTAGCCGGTCTGGCTGAATGGGTCGCGGAACACTTTCCCCACAATCCCGGCGCTGGAAATCTCAAACATCACCCACTCTTGGCCCAACTGGTGCTTGCCGAGCAGTTGGTCTCCAGCCCACTTGACCGCATCCTCTGGCTTGAAGCTGACGTGAATCCGCCGAGCGGCGTCTGGGCGTCCCGTGGTCGATCGCCCGGCGTCCACGCCTCGCAGAAGGCCACGTTCGCGGATGCCCTCCTCGTTGTACGCGGGAGTGACGTGGTAGCAGAGGTCCGGCGGGAGTGCCTGTACGAAGGGCGCGATGCGGACATCCTCTCTCAAGCTGACAGCGAGCCAACCGCGCTTCCGGAACCACTCGCCGATCTCGTCGGTCAGCCAGTTCGCTCCTCCATCAATCTCGATGCCGACATCGTCGCGCGATTCCCAGATGAAAAGGCACCTCCACGGCTGGGGAGGACGCGCCAAGGGAGAGTGCAACAACTCTGTGAGGAGGGTGTGGGCGCGTTTCCACGCAGCGGTTTGGTGATCGGTTCGCATCGAGCGGATACCTCGCAGATCATTTCTTCGCAACGAGCATCACGATAGCACGTCGAGCGCTGTCAGTGCCGCTTGTTCCCGGCCGCCGTACTGGTTTTGAGTTGTCCGGCCGATGCCGTTTAGTAGGGAATGACCTTCTGGCACACGGCGCACAGATAGCCCGTGTCCAGCACGTACACCATCGGGTGCTTCTTTCCTTGTGTTTCGTAACACGCCACGCAATACAGCTTGGATCTGTCGTCTCCGAAGTAATAGCACCCATTCTTGATCTCGGGCTTTTCCGCTGCGCGCTGCTGCGCGGCCGCGAGGTCGGACACCTGCCTTTTCAGCTGTTCGTTCTCGGTCGTGAGTGCCGCGACTTGTTCCTTGAGTTTCCTGGTCTCGGCCTCCATGTCCTTGACCTTCTGCTCGGCAAGAGTGACACGCTCCTTCAGCACGGCGTTGAGCGGGATGCCCTGGAAAAAATCGCTGACCAAGCCCATAAGACACCTCCTTCGGGTCGTGTGGTTGAGGAGCCGGTTGAATTGTACCACGTGTGCGGGTGATGGTGGCCAAGCGGAACTTGCAGCGGCAGACCGCAGGCACACTCATCAGAAGGCGCCTGCGCCGGGATGCAGGAGAAATCCTCAGGAGGCCGCGCGCTCAGCACCGCTTCTTCCGCCCCTTCACCTCTGGCTTGTCCGCTTCTTGGTCGGCGGCCGGCTCCTCGGTGGACTCGCCCTTCCGGGGGCGACCACGTGGTCGCTTCGGCGCCGCGCTCTTGTCGGGGGGCTTCGGTGGTCGCCCTGGTCCGGTTGCTGGTCGAGGTGCCGGAGTTTCCTGAAACGCCTGACAATCCACTCCGAGCGCTGCAGCCAGTGCCTGAACGGTGGCCCATGATGGCTCACGCAATCCCTGCTCGAGTTTGGCCACGCTGAGCTTGTGCAGCCCTGCGCGCTGCGCAAGCTGTTGCTGGGTGAGTCCTGCGGCCTCCCGTAGTTCCTTCAGGCGGCCCGCGAAGTTGGTCTGTGGCGCCTCAGCCATGCGCGACTTCTCGGTGAGGGTAGGGCACGTCAACGCAAGCATGATATCCCTCTTCTGATGCGGAGTGCAACCTGACCTTCCGCGCCTTCTCGTCTCCTCGAATCCGGCACGGCAAATCGGGTGAAAATATCCCAACTGGTATTGAAATCAAAGTATGCCAGTTGGTATATTAACGGTATCCTCATTGAGGACACAAGAGCAGTTCCTTGAAAAACTGACCGCCGCGCGTGAGCGAGTAAGGAGTCGCGCGGGGAGAAGTAAGCGGCACCAACAGAAGGGGCCGGCGGCGTCTGAACCACGCCCCGGCCCGTGGCATTCGCTACAAGGGAACGAACGCAAGATGAACGGTACGAAGTCCCGCAAGTCTGTCAAGCCCGCGTCCGGCAGCTGCCGCTGGGCAGTACAGCCGACGGAGACTCACCCCGGCGTCCTGGTCATCAACGGCCAGCCTACGGAGTTCACCCTTTCGACGGCGGCCACCGCCTGAGGAAAGCGGACGGCACCGCCTACGACGCGGACGCGGCCTGCCAGACCTGCACTTGCCCGGACGCGACCTACCGGGAACGGCAGTGCAAGCACTGCAAGGCCCTTCGGGCCGGGCTGCAGGCCCTCGGGCAGTGAGCAACATGGCGGCGGGGAAACGCCTATCCCCGCCCCTCTTCGGAGGGAATCACCATGTTGCTACGCCACGCCACCCTGCGGAACAACCTGGAATCGATCCAGCGATCCCGCCTGCTTGGCCGCAAGAGCAAGGGCAACCTAAAGGTGGTCTGGACGCACAGATCGAGCAAGACGCCTTGGGCGCTCTTGCATGTCGCAAAACGGCACGGAGAGAAGTCGAGGACGTCGTTGTCCTTGAAGTCGAAGTCCCCCGGCGGTTGCTTCGTCGGAACTGCAGGGGACTCTGGTGCGGCACGGAGGACATCCCGCCCGGACGGGTTCGCCGCATGATCGGCTTCGCCGAAGTCGCCGCTTCGCCCGTCGCGGCTGCCTGACACCAGCGCGGCGAGGAATGCCCACCCCGCCGCCGTAACAATCCTTACCCCCCATTGACACGGAATGACCGGCAGGTCCGCCACGCCCACCCGTCAACCCTTACGCGTACCAACGTGGCGCACTTCCCAGCGCCACCATCATCGGCAAAACTTGCTGGCCGGCCTTTGTCACGGTCCTCCGGCCAGCTGCTTTCCAGGTGGACCGTGCGATTGTCTCGGAGGAACCATGTCGAGAAAACGCAAACTGCCGGACGGGATGGTGACCCGTCCGGGTCGGAAAGGCTACTACGCCGACTTCAAGGTCGGCGGGCGGCGCATCCAGAAGAAACTCGGGACCGACTTCGACGCGGCAAAGAGCATCCTGACCGACTTGCGGGCCAGAGCGGAGCGGGCCGACTTCAACCTGCTGGACAACAACCACCCGATTGCCGACCTGCGCCGCCAGTACATCGCTCACTGCAAGCAAGCACTGGAAGCGAGTACCGTCCGCTGTTACGAGGACTGGCTTGACACCATCCTCCCCGCCCTGGGCGTGGTCAAGGTGTCACAGCTGACCATTCCCGCCGTCGTCGCCTACCGCGAGCGCCGCCTGGCCAAAGGTCGCAGCCCGAGGACAGTCAATGGTGAGGTCGGAGCGCTGGCGACCATGCTGAACTGGGGTGTGAACCTCGGCAAGGTGATTGGCAGCAACCCGCTCGCCGGCCTGGTGCCCCTGCCGCATGACCGGCCCAAGGAAGGCCGCCCCCTCAGCGACGACGAGGTGCCGCGATTGCTGAAGGCCAGTGCGCCCCACTGGCGCGACGTGTGGTATGCCTTCCTGGTGACTGGCCTCCGGAAGAGCGAGTTGGCCAGCCTGCAGTTCACCGGGGAGTTTCTCGACTGGGAAGCGCGGGAAGTGATCGTGCCGCCGTGGCTCGCCAAGAAAGGAGTCCTTCGCCGCATCCCGATGGACGATGAGTTGTACGCGATCCTCAAGCGGCTGGAAAGCGGCCGGGCCGACCGCAAGCCGGGCAAAGGCCGGGGAAAGGTGAGTGCGGAGCGGGTGCAAGCCCGTTTCTCTCGCGATCACATTTTCGTGACGACTGGGAACACGCCGCTGACCAGTCGGGGCAACCTCCGGCGTGCCCTGCTGACCTGCCTGGAGAAAGCTGGAATCGAGCGAGCAACCTACGCGCCCGACGGCCGACTTCTGGAGCACGTGGACATCCACAGTTTGCGCAAGACGTTCGCCACCAGCCTCATCTGCAGCGGGGCCGATCCGAAGACGGTGCAGGAGTTGCTGGGCCACAAAACATTGGCCATGACGATGCGGATATACGCCAAGGTGCGGGGCGGGACGAAACGTCAAGCGATGGCTCGTCTGCCGTATGGTGCTGGGACCAGCGCTCCCGCTCACGTCGTTCAAATGCCTGCCAGGACGTTGCCGGTGCAATCTGGTGAACAGTCGCCTGCCACTAAGGAAAGCACGCCGCAAACTGAAGTGGGCTAAGCAGTTCTGGACAAGAGGTGCAGACTGTGGCTCTGGAAGTCGGGGGTTCGAGTCCCCTCACCCACCCATAAATCGAGAGCCGTAAGTCTTGAATACCAAGGACTTACGGCTCTTTCTATTTTCCCCTCTCTTCATCTCTTATGCAGGAGTTAGGCAGGAAAAGGCAGCATTTGGCAGCAGGTTTCACTGCCACTTTTCGGCTGTTCAGTATCACCAGGCGTTGATGGACCGGCCATTTCTTTCTCGCGAGAGTCACAATCCAGGGCTGCCGTGCGGGCATATTATCCTGGATATGCCGGCACGGCAGCGCCGGATCCGTCCCGGTTCGGGAACTGTGCCGTCTGCGCCGCTGAGGAAAACTGGGTAGAGTACCCAGTATGGGCAACATTCTCTCACCAGTCGCAAACGTGCGACACCGTGATCGAGTGGTACGCCCCGTATGACAACGCGTGGAACTCGACCCAAAAGCGCATCAACTCCAAACTGCGCAAGCAGGGGTGGGCGTTGGCCCGCCACAACACTGCCGCCGTCCTCCGGCCGATAGGCCGAAAATAGGTCGAAACAGCCCCACTTCCGGCCGAGAACCGACCCATCCACTTCGGCGAGACTCCTCTGATTCAGGATCCGGTGGAGAGTGTCCGTTGGCTGGAGGGCGAGGCTCCTGCCGAGCCGGGGATGATAGCGGCTCGGCAGGAGCCTCGCCCTCCAGCAAACGGACAGTCCCAACCGGACCGTGTATGAGTGAACGAACTCGGAGGGGCCCTGCGAAACAAACCGTTCGACCCGCTCGGCTACATCCCGTCACCCCAGACGGTCCAGCGCCACCTCGATCAAACTGGCGCCGCACGATCGGCTCAGGCGCATCCAGGATTTGTTGCAGCGGCTCCGGTCAGAGCCACCGGGCCAGCGAGCATGCTGGCAATGGGTCTGACCGTTCACGCTCCGCCGCGCCATGAATCAGAAGGCCACTTGCATGAAGAACTTGATGAGCGAGGCATTCCCTTTGTTGAAGCCGTTGTATTCCGTCGTCCAGTTGATGGAATCCAGGCCCAGCGTCACGCCGCTGCCGACCGGGAAACGGTTCCCGACGTACCAGGCGTAGTTGAGCGTCCGGCCGCCGGGGCCGATGTCGCTGTTGCGCGGGTTGTCCACGGCGAAGCCCAGGGACATCTGATACCAGGGCACCGGCCGGGCCACCAGTTCGGCCCAACCGCCGTTGGCATGCACCAGGGCGCCGGTGAACAGGTCGAACCCCTGTGCCACACCGCCGCCGAAGTCGTCCAGGTTACTGCCCATCCAGCACTCGCCCTGGAAGGCCAGCCAGTCGCACAGCGGGAAGCGCAGATCCATGCCGAGGGCGTACCTGGGGAACCGCCGCTGCCCAGCCACGGGCGCCCCCGTCACGTCCACCCCGTACAGGCCCCAGATGCCGGCCATGACCGGCTGGTTGCAGAACGGGCTCGGTGCCACCAGACCCACTCGGCCTCATAAGCGGGAAAGCCAAAGTCCTCGTTGTCGCGCAATCCATTGCCATCGCGGTCAACGCCGTTGATCGCGTCCGCCATAGCCAAGCCGTTCTGCAGCTGGAAACGGTACGCGCCACCCAGATCATGATCCCATTGCAGCTTGATTTGCGGCCGCCGGTCGCCCATGTTGCCGGTGTTCCACATCAGCGTGTTGTCGTTGATAGTCGGGATCAACGGAGCAATGATGTCCCAGTCCTGACCGACGACCAGGGTCCACTCGTCCCATTGAATCTGACCGTAGGCCAACCGTAACCGCAGCAGTTCGCGCGACTCCGAATTGACAGGCACGGCGGTGAGGAAGTCGATCTCCAACCGGCCGGAGGGGATCCCGCCCCAGAGGCAGGGAATCGCCTTGCCGTAGTATTCCAGGCCGAAGCGCGTCAATCGCGGATAGAGACTGTAGTTGAGATCGTGGCCAGGGTTCAGCACGACATTGTTCGGCCCGGTACGAAAGCGTGGATCCTGCGGCAGCACAAACAGGGGATTCTGGATGTCGTTGAGGCGATTCGTGGCCGTATCCCAGTCCCCTCGCAGGAACCCGTAGAACCGGAGCGTGCCGCCGTCGCGGAGGCCCACGGTCAGACGGTCGCGGAGGGTCTTGCCAACATCCTTGAACGACTCCGGATCCTTGATCGCGGCCGGCGGGCCAGGGAAGCCGCCCATGCCCGCGCCGGGCGGCAAGTTGGACAAGGGCGCTGGCAATTCAGGTGGCGGTGCCTGAGTTCCTTCACCTGCTCCGGGAGTTGGGGAGGCTTGCGCAGACGCCGTACCGGCAGGGGTGCCGGTTTTCGGTTGCTCTCCCTTCGCTGCCGGCTGTCCTGTGCTCGTTCCAGAGTCCTGTGGGAAAACGACGAGGCTCCCTGGCTGCCCGGCGGGGCTGCCGTATGCCGGGTAGACCGTACGCGGTCCGGAAGGGGTAGCCGGCGTGGACGCTGGGGTCTGCAGCGGCGGGGCGAGCACGGCCAGGGCCTCTCTGCTGATCCTCTTCTGGTGGCGCCTGGGCCACGACCAGCGGTGGCAGCGGGGCGCTGAGAAGGCCCGCACTGAGAAGGGCTGCGAGCAGGCGCCGCCCGACAAGTCGCTGGCCCGTCAAGCCTCCTTGCAGGCAGCCACCAATGACAGTCTCCAGGCGGTGGCCGAGGCGTATTTCAACGTGCTGCAGGCCCGCGGCGAACTGGCCGGCGCCGAGGACACCGTCCAGCGCACCGAGGAACTGCTCCGCCGCGCGGAGGGCCTGGCTCCCAATCTGGCCCCACCTGTCGAGGTGGTGCGCACGCGCGCCGAACTGGCGCGCCGACGGCAGTTTGCCGTCGGCGCGCGCGAGCGCTGGCGCACCGCCAGCGCGGAACTCGTTCGCCTCCTCCGTCTCGACGCCAGCGCCCTCGTCAATCCCCTGGAACCGCCCGACCTGCGCGTAACACTCATCCGGCTGGATCTGCCGCTGGACAACCTCATCGAGGTTGGCCTGCTGACGCGCCCCGAACTCGCCGCGCAGCGAGCGCTCGTCCAGGCGACGCTGGAGCGGTTGCGGCAGGAGCGCCTGCGGCCGCTCGTGCCGAGCGTGCTGCTCCGCGGCACGGCGACGAACCCCGCCGGCACGTTCGCCGCTGGCCCGTTCGGCGGCGGCACCAACGAGTTCCTCGGGAACTTCGGCGCTCGTGGCGATTTCGACATTCAATTGGTCTGGCAACTCGACAATCTCGGGTTCGGGAACCTGGCGCGGGTAGACGAGCGCCGCGCCGAGAATCGCCTTGCCCGCCTGGAATTGTTCCGCACTCAGGATCGCATCGCCGCGGAAGTGGCCCTGGCGCTGGCGCAAGGTCAGAGCGCTGCCGACCGGGCCCGCGAGGCGGAGCAGGAAGTCCGCGATGCCATCGACTCCGTGGCGAAGAACTTCGAGGGGTTGGGCCAGACGAAGCGTGCGGGCAACCTCAACCTGCTGGTGATCCGTCCGCAGGAAGCGGTGGCCGCGGTGCAGGCGCTGGGACAGGCGTACATCGATTACTACACCGCGGTGGGCGATCACAATCGCGCTCAGTTCCGGCTGTACCGTGCCCTGGGACAACCCGCCCACCTCGCGCTCGCCCATCCGGAGGACGGCTGCGTGGCCGGCGCGCCCGCCGCGTTGCCGCCGGCGCATCCGGTCCCGACCGCGGGGCTGATCACCGTCAAGCGCACGCCGGAGGGCCAGATCCTGTTGCGCGACGTCGCCTCGGTCGAGGAAGGCACGATGGCGGGCGAGGTCGGCCGCTACAACATGCGCCGGATGGTGA
>DASPXY010001154.1:0-6729 GCA_035637055.1 Gemmataceae bacterium
TTCTGGAGCAGGGAGTCCCTGATATGCAGTGGGTCGAAAACGAACTGGCTGTCACGGCGAGCCAGGCGGAAACCGATCCGGCCTGGCTGGCTCAGCAGCGCGAACTCGAAGTCGTGCTCGAACACGAGGTGGGCCGGTTGCCGGAGAAGTACCGGGCGCCGCTCATCCTCTGCTACATGCAGGGCCGCACGCACAGCGAGGCGGCGCTGGCGTTGGGCCTGCCGCAAGGCTCGCTCTCGCGCCACCTGGAGCGCGCCCGCGAACTGCTGCGCGAGCGACTGGTGCGACGGGGCCTGACCCTGGGGGCGACGACGCTCGCCGTCCTGCTGGCAGAGAAGGTCCAGGCGGCGGTGCCCGCGGCGTGGGTCAAGACGGCGTCTGAGGCGGCTGTCCTGTGTGCGTCCGGCGCGGCCGTGCCCGCCGGTCTGGTCTCGGCACGAGCGCTCACCCTTTCGCAAGGAGCCTTGCAAACTATGTGGATGAAAAAACTCGTATTGCTCCTGAGTGTGCTCAGCTTCGGTGTGCTGGGCGGCAGTCTCCTGGCCGTCCCCACTCCCGGCAATGGTCCTGCACCTGTCCGGGCGGCGCCGGATAGCAAGGCGCCGCAGGAGAAGGAGCCGGCCCGCGAGGTAGGCAAGAAAGTCGAGGTGCCTGTCCCGGCGCTACGGGAGCGTCTGGCGTTGACCGAGAAACCGAAAGAGCAACAAGGGATCGTCTTTGTCCTCAATATCAAGAAAGGGGGCCTGTTCTTCTCGGCCGACGGTGGTACGGTTTACGTCCAGCGTGGCGGCGGTGGGGCAGTGATGGTCGGTGGCGGCATCGGTGGAGGGAACGGTGTCGTTGGTGGCCCGGCTGGGATGATGGGCAACCTCCTTCAGGACTCCTTGGTCGCCTACGACATCGCCGCGAAGAAGAAAGCGCACGAGATCAATGGCTGCTCGGCGGCAGTCCTCTCGCCGAACGGCAACACAATCGCTGTGGCGGGCACGTTCAACGGCAAGCGGGTGCTGCGGTTGATCAACGCCAGGACCATGCAGGTGCCTCCGAACGGCGAGGTGCTTCTGCCGGGACCGCAGGGAGTCGCTGGCGCGGGCATCGAGGGATTCGGGCCACTGGGGTTCAGCGGTTCCCTCGCCTTCACCCCCGAGGGCCGGCGTCTGGTGGTTCGCGATGCCCTCGACATGGCTGCCTTCTTCCGGATCTGGGATCTCCAGACCAACAAGCTCTCAGCCCCCGTGAATGCGATGCTACAAGACGTCGTCGGTGTGCTGCCGGACGGGAAAACACTCGTCGGTCTGAATCTGGGAGTATTTGGAGGTGGATTCGGTCCCAATGGAGCGATTCAGCCGCCCCCGATGGCTGAGGGGAGGCTCGGCGTGTGGGATCTGGCCAGCGGCAAACGGCTGCGCAGTTTCGGCGACGTGGACAGCTCACACGCGGTGCTGGCCCGGAGAGGGACGACCGTGGCCACCTTCAACCGCTTCGGCACTGCGTTCTTCGCCCCCGCTGGTGGCATGTTCGCCCCTGGCGGTGGGGGCGGCATTGTGGGGCCGGGCGGTTTCCCCGGCGGTGCCAAGCCGAAGGCGGAGTCGGCGCGCCTCCGTTTGTGGGATGTGGCTACCGGCAAGGCGCTGGCTACCTGCGACACCAAGATGCTGCCGAAGCCGCCGCGGCAGCCGTTGGCGAACGGCCTCGTGGGTTTCGGCGGGGCGATCTTCGACGCGGCCTTCTCCCCCGATGGCCGGACCCTCGCGTCTTGCATGGGGAACGCCGAAGAGGGGTATGTCCATTTGTGGGACACCCGTACGGGACGCGAGATTCTGCACGTCAAGTTGAAGTTCATCCCGCAGGCGGTTGCCTTCTCCCGCGACGGCACGCAGCTGGCTGCTGCGGGGGGAGGCGGGGCGTTTGAGCTCCGCGTCTGGGACGTGACGGGCCTCGGCAACTCGGGCGAGCCGGTACGGTTGGAGGCGGCCCAGTTACCCGCCCTCTGGGCCGACCTGGCAGCCGAGGACGCGGCGAAGGCCGTGGGCGCCGAACGGATGCTGACCTCAGCAGCGCCCGCGCTGGTCCTGCCGTTGCTGAAGGAGAAGTTGAAGCCGGTGCTAGTCCTCGACGAGGAAGGCCGGCGGGTCGCTCAGCTCATCGCCGATCTGGACTCAAGGCTATTCAAGGTCCGCGAACAGGCGATGCAGGAACTCCGCAACGCGGGCATGGCGGCGGTGGCGGCCTTGCGGCACGCTCTGAAAGCGAACCCCACGGTCGAGTTCCGGCGACGGGCCGAAACTCTGTTGACGCACCTGGAGGAGAAAGCAACGCTGACACCCGAGCAGCGTCGGTTGCAGCGCGCCCTCACGGTGCTGGAATTGCTGAATACGGCCGCGGCTCGCCAATTGCTCGAACAGCTGGCGAACGGCCGGCCGGAGGCGTGGTTGACGCAAGAAGCGCAGGCCGCCCGGCACCGCCTGCCGTAGTTGTGTCGAGCAGACGCGACGGCGGGCGGCCGGGGCTTGTCCTCGCCGCTCGCCTCACATTTTCAGCGCATCCGGCGGTAATCGACTCCCATCGCCCGGTTCAGAATGATCGTGCCGATCACGTAGCACAAGACCGCACCTAGCAGTCCCCCAACGGCGACAAACCCAACCATCCGGCCCGCGCGCGCCTGCGCGATCAGTGCGATCAGCAGGCCGAGCAACGCCCCCACCGCACCGCCCACCAGGAAACCGACGCCGAAACGCCATGCCTTCAGGAAGCCCGGCGTTTCGGCTCGCATCCGCCTGCGATAATCGGATATTACCTCTTCTGTATCGAGCCAGATGACTTCGTGGAGCGGCACGAAATTGGAACAGCCACAACAGAACGTGCCGGTGCAAGGCCAGAACGGATCGCAAATGTGGGTGTAATCGCCCCCACTCACGCGCGTCTCACCACCGCAGCGACTGTGGTGGTAGACCCTACCTGTCGGCGCTGGCCCACCTCGTTGCAGAAAGCGCTCTTCATCTTCGAGAGGATCGTTCATGGCAAGCCCTTTCCCTCCTGAGATGCGTTCGGAATCGCAGGGATTGTTCTCGTTCGCGATTATCCTCAAGACGTTCGGGACAAGCAACACTCAACGAGGTTTCGCCTTTCACCAGCGCAGCGGAAGAAGAGTCTTGCTCACCCGACCGGCCTCCGTCACAATAGGAGCGTCAAGGGGGCGAGCATGTTCGCAATCCGCCGGGACATCCTCCAATCGGGCGAAGGATTGACGCGCCGCGCGTGGCTGCGCGTCGGCGGACTTGGCGTCGCTGGCCTGAGCCTGGCAAACCTCTTTCACGGCCGGGCTGCGGCACGTGCGCGCCCGCTGCCCGTCAACTCCTTCGGTCGGGCGCGTTCGTGCATCCTCTGTTTCCTCTTTGGCGCGCCGGCTCATCAGGACATCTGGGATCTCAAGCCCGACGCTCCCGCCGACGTACGCGGAGAGTTCCGGCCCATCGCGACGAGTGTGCCGGGCCTTTTCCTGGGCGAACACGTCCCGCAGATCGCCCGCGGAGCACATCGCTTCGCTCTGCTGCGTGCGGTGTCGCATCCGGACAACACGCACACGGTGGCGATGCACTACATGCTGACCGGTCGCCGGCACGCCCAGCCGAACACCAACCCGCGCAATCAGCCCAGCGATTTCCCATGCTTCGGCGCGGCGATGCAGTACCTGCGACCCGGCCGCTCCGGTCTACCGAGTGGGATCAGCCTCAACGCGCCCGCCAATCAGGTATCCGCGAACAACCACATTTTCCCCGGTTTCTTCGCCGGCATCCTCGGCAGCGGCCACGACCCGCTCTTTGTCGCTCAAGATCCATCCGCTGCCGATTTCCGGCCTCTACCTGCCGCCGAAGGAGACGCGGCCACGCGGTTGCACGCTCGTCGCGGCTTGCTGGCGACGGTGGACGCCCGGCGGCGCGCGCTGGACCGCGCGGCGAGCGTCGGTGCTTTCGACGCGGAATATCAGCGGGCCTTTAGCCTGGTCACGTCGGCACGTGCCCGCGCAGCCTTCGATCTGTCGCAAGAGCCGGTTCGCGTGCGCGACCGCTACGGGCGCAACTCGTTCGGGCAGGGGTTGCTGCTGGCGCGGCGGTTGGTCGAGACTGGGGTGGGCCTGGTGACGGTGAACTGGGCCCGCGATGACGCTTTCTGGGACACGCACGCTAACAACTTTCGCGATCTTAAAACTAAGTTATTGCCGCCGTTCGACCTTGGCTTCTCGGCGTTGCTGGAGGATCTGGCGAATCGCGGCCTGCTGGACGAAACGCTGGTGGTGTGCCTGGGCGAGTTCGGTCGAACGCCGCAGATCAACCGCAACGCCGGCCGCGATCATTGGGCGGCGTGCAACTCGGTGGTGTTCGCCGGGGGCGGCGTGCGGCCTGGGCGAGTGCATGGCGCCTCCGACCGCCGCGCCGCGTACCCCGCAACCCCGCCGGTGTCCCCCGATGACCTCGCGGCGACGGTCTACCACACACTCGGCATCGATCCGGAGACGGAAATCCGAGACCGGCAGGGGAGACCGTGGCCGTTGACGCAGGGACGGGTGCTCCACGAACTGTTTTAGCCGGTAATGCAGAAGCAAGGGAGGTTTTGTTCGTAGTTCCGCCTTTAGGCGGCTAGACGTCCGGCCGCCTAAAGGCGGAACTACGAACCAGAACTGCCTTGCTCCGACAAGAAGCAAGGACGATACCTTCATGACAGTCTCTTCACGACTCGTCGTTGCCTGCTCCTTCGCGGCTCTGGCTGCCACACCCGGGATGGTGCTGGCGCAAACGACTCCGCGCGACGAGGCGGCGCTGGTCGAATTCTTCGAGAAGAAGGTCCGGCCGGTGCTGGTCAATAACTGCTACAACTGCCATTCCGCCAACACCAACTCGCGCGGCGGGCTGCGCGTGGACGACCGCAACGGCATGATCCACGGGGGCGGCAGAGGTCCGGCGGTCGTCCCCGGACAACCGGACAAGAGCCTGCTCCTTCAAGCGGTTCGCCACACGCACAAGGACGTGCAGATGCCGCCGAAGAAGCAGCTGTCGGCCGCGGAGATCGCAGACCTGAGCAACTGGATCAAGGACGGCGCCGCCTGGCCGAAGGTGGAACTCCCGGCATCGATCAGTAAACCCAGCGCCAAGTACGAGCGGCTGCGCAAGGAGCACTGGGCCTGGCAGCCGTTGCGCGCGGCGAAGGTGCCGGCGGTCAAAGATGCTTCGTGGGCCAGAGGCGACCTCGACCGATTTATCCTGTCCAAATTGGAGGAGAAGGGTTTGCGGCCAGCAGGCGATGCGGACCGGCCAACGCTCCTCCGTCGCGTGACGTTCGACTTGACTGGCCTGCCGCCCACGCCCGAGGAGATTGAGGCCTTCGTCAATGACGGCGCGCCCGATGCATTCGTGAAGGTGGTCGATCGTCTCCTCGCCTCGCCGGCGTTTGGCGAGCGCTGGGGCCGGCACTGGCTCGACGTCGCCCGGTATGGCGAATCGACCGGCTCGGCGCGGAATCTCCCTTACCCGCATGCCTGGCGTTACCGCGACTATGTCATCGACGCCTTCAACCAGGACCGGCCGTACGATCAGTTCCTGCGCGAGCAGATCGCCGGCGACCTGCTACCTGCGGCCACGCAACGTCAGCGCGATCAGCAGTTGATCGCGACAGGGTTTCTGGCGCTGGGCGTGCGTGACGTCAATCAGCGTTTCAAGGTCCGCTTTGTCATGGATAATGTCGATGAGCAGATCGACACCGTCACCCGGTCGGTGCTGGCCCTGACGGTAAGTTGCGCCCGCTGCCACAACCACAAGTTCGACCCGATCCCCACGACGGACTATTACGCTCTCGCTGGTATCTTTCACAGCACGGACCTGTGCTGCGGCCTGCGGAACAAGATGGGCGGCGGCGGGCTCGACTACTACGACACGGCGATGCTCCTGCCGCTCGGGTCGGCGACGCTTCCGGCCCCAGGCCCCAAGATGGTCGAGAAAATCGCGCGACTGAATGAAGAACTGACACAGACGCGGAGGGAGTTGCAAGCCATCGTCAGCAAACCGGAGGGCAAAACTCCAGGTACTGACGGGCGACCTCGGGAGGTGATCGTCCGTCAGAAGATGACGCTGCTGCAGAAGGAACTGATCGCTCTGAGCGACCCGGCTGTGCATGGTCCGATAGCCCTGGGCGTCCGCGACGCGAAGACGGTCGGCGACACCGAAATCCGCATTCGGGGCGAGGCGGAGCAACTCGGCCCGGTCGTCCCGCGTGGCTTCCTGTCGGCGCTCGACGTCCACGGCGCTCCGGCGGTCAACCGGACGCAGAGTGGCCGCCTCGAACTGGCTCAGTGGCTGACCAATCCAAACAACCCCCTGACGCCGCGCGTGATGGCGAATCGCGTCTGGCAGCATCTGTTCGGCCAGGGACTGGTGAGCAGCGTGGACAACTTCGGCGTGACCGGGGATCGACCGTCCAACCCGGAACTGCTCGATCACCTGGCCCGCGAGTTCGTCCGCGGCGGTTGGTCCGTGAAAAGGCTCGTGCGGACGTTGGTACTGAGCCGCGTGTATCAGCTTGGCTCGGCGGCCCCGGCAGCGAACGTCGCCGTTGATCCGGCGAACCGGCTCGTCTGGCGGCACGCGCCGCGGCGCCTCGACGCGGAAGAGATTCGCGATGCCACGCTCGCCGCCGCCGGGACGCTGCGGCTGGCCCGGCCCCAGGCTTCGCCGGCGA
>DASPXY010001155.1:0-3672 GCA_035637055.1 Gemmataceae bacterium
TCGATGTCGCGCCGGCTGGCGCGGGCGCGCGAGCTGCTTCGCGGCCGGCTGGTCCGCCGCGGCGTGACGCTGTCGCTGACGGCGCTGGGTGGAGTGTTGAGTGTGGACGCCCTTGCGGCGAGTGTGCCTGCTGCCCTGACTGCGGCTGCGGTCCGTGCGGGATCGCTGGCGGCGGCGGGCGCTTCTACGGCGGGTGCCGTCGCCGGACTTGTGAAAGGAGTGATGCAGACCATGTTGTTCACGAAACTGAAAATCGCGTCGTTGGTCGTCCTGGCGGTCGGGCTTCTTGGGACCGGCGCCGGCCTGATGATCCATCGGGCCCTCGCTGCCGATCCAGCCCCGCAGATACAGACCTCAGGCGCCCCAGTTCCCCAGAAGGAGCCGGTTGTCCAGGTTCCCCAGCCCGCGAAAGGCAAGGAGCAGCCGACCAAGCAGCAGCGCGAGAAGGGACAGGCCGTCACCTACTCGCCCGACGGCAAACTGGTGGCCTGGGCGTCGGCCAGCGTGATTCGACTCACGGACGCCGCCACAAAGAAGACCGTGCGGACACTCGGGGACGGTCAGACGGGCGCCGTGTCGGTGCGGTTCTCGCCAGATGGGCGGCTGCTGGCATCGGCGGATAGCAAGAACGGCTTCGTCCGGCTGTGGGATGTGGCCACGGGCAAGGAACTCCGCCGCTTCCAGGGAGGTGCGACGGCCATCGCCATCGCGCCCGACGGACGGCTGCTGGTTTCCGGAGGCCAGAACAAGGCGGTCGTGGTGTGGGACATCAGCACGGGACGCGAGGTCGCCCGCATGGCCGGCCATCAGGGGATTGTGACCGCGGCGGCCTACGCGCCGGACGGCCGCACGATCGCCTCAGCGGATAGCGACGGGGAGGTCCGCCTCTGGGTACCGTCCACGGGCCAATTGCTCTCGAACAACCAGGCCGATGGTGGCGGACGAGTCGCGGCCCTGGCCTTCGCGCCCGATGCGCAGAACGTGGCGGCGGGCGAACCGGACGGCAACATTCGGGTGCTGCACGTCCCCAAGGGGGGCACAGTCGCCGTGTTGAAGGGCCCCCAGGGCGGCGCTCTGAGCCTGGCCTACGCGCCGGATGGCAAACGATTGGCCGCGGCTGGCGGCGAGCATCTGCGCCTGTGGGACGTGGCCCAGGGCGCAGCGGCCGAGATTCCGGGGAAGCATCGCGGGCTGCGCGCGGTCGCGTTCTCGCCGGATGGTCGCATGTTGGCCTACGTTGGCGAAGACGGGCTGCACTTCTGGGATGTCGTCCGCGGGCAGCCGCCACAACCCTGAGAGTCAATAGCTGCAAGCCCACGGGCCGCGGCCCGTGGGCTTCTCCGCGGTTCCCAGCGAAACTTTTTTCCACAACTCGCGAAACCATTTCTCTTCCCCCGTCCTCAATGTAGAATGAAGGGGTGAACACCTTCCCCCTGGGGATGAGGAACATGGCGACGAAGTTGCTGCCCCCGAACAACGCCGCTCGCAAGCGCACCAGCCTGCACCTGCTGGAGCAGCTCAGCGACGCGCACTTGCTGGAACGGTTCACCCTGCGCCACAGCGAGGCCGCGTTCGCCGTCCTCGTCGAGCGGCATGGTCCGCTCGTTCATGGTGTCTGTCGCCGCGTGCTGCAGAACGCGCAGGACACCGAGGACGCTTTCCAGGCCACTTTCCTCGTCCTGGCCCGCAAGGCCCACACCATTAGCAAACACCACTCGCTCGCCAGCTGGCTGTACAAGGTCGCCTATCGCATTGCCCTGCGCGCCCGCGCCAACAACGCACGCCGCCGCACTCAAGAGAAAGAAGCCATCCAGAGCGCGCCGCCGCCGTCGCCCGCCGAGGTGGCGCAGCGCGAGTTAGGTCAACTCCTCGACGAAGAGGTGCAGCGGCTGCCGGAGAAGTATCGCGCCCCGGTGCTGCTCTGCTACCTTCAGGGCCAGACCAACGAGCAGGCCGCTCAGCAGCTCAGTTGCCCGACCGGCACGCTCAAGATTCGCCTGATGCGGGCACGCGACCTGTTGCGCAAGCGTCTCAGCCGCCGTGGCGTTGGGCTGTCCCTCGCTGGCCTATCGGTGTTGTTCCTGCAACAGATGGCCAGCGCCGCAGTGCCATCGGCGCTCGTCCAGGCGACGGTCGGCGCTGCGACGACGGGCGGGCTGTCCGCAACCGTGGCGGGGTTGGTGAAAGGCACGCTCACCGGGATGTGCCTGACGAAGTTGAAGGTGGCAGTGGCGTTGCTGTTGACCGTGATTCTCGGCAGCATGGCCGACGGCCTGTCACAGCGGGCCAACGCGACCGCCCCGGCCGAACTCAAGCAACAACAGTCCGATCCTTACACGCCAGCAGCGCCGATCCTCGTCGTGAGGCGGTAGACCCTCCAGGGCCACATCCTCCCCTGCGGCTGGTGCTCCTCATGCCCAAGCGCATTACCACCGAGGCCGAATGGCTGGCGTGCGACGATCCATCCAGCATGTTGAGGCGGGCGCGGTTCCGCTTCGCCAGACGGAAAAGCCGCCTGTTTGCCGTCGCCTGTTGCCGTCGGATTTGGGATCTGCTGGTCGATGAGCGCAGCCGTAGAGCTGTTGAGGTGGCAGAGTTGCACGCTGACGGGGTAGCGAATGATGAGGAACTTGGCGCGGTTGCCGTCGCCGCAGGTGCCGCCCATGATGAGATGTTCCAGCTCGTTGGCAAGTTGGGTGCGTGTCTTGAATGGGCTGCTACGTTTGTCGCCGAGGCAAATCCCTGTCACGCCGCTCGGAGTGTGAGTTGGGCAGCTGCGACGCCCCGGGCTTACGAGATCAGGACTCCCCGGCCGGAGGGCTGGTACGACTTTGACTACCGTCCCTGCACTGTAACGAGAAGGAGCGTGCCGTCGGCGCTCAACTCGGGACAGTGGGAGGTGAGGGATCTTGAGCAGTCCATGGCGACGGGGGCAGAACGCCCCATCCAGGCCGCATTGATCCGCTGCGTCTTCGGTAACCCTTTCCGCCCCGTGTCCGTCGATCCCGCCTGGCTGACGCCTCCGGTCGTTCATCTGGCCCAAGCAGCGTACGAGCAACGTACGCTGCCGGAGGGTTCGTTGGATACGACTCTCCTCACCATTCTGGCCGACGCGCTGGAAGAGGCCGGTTGCACGAACGCCGATATCCTCACACACCTGCGCGGGCCGGGGCCGCACGTCCGCGGCTGCTGGCCGATCGACCTCATCCTCCGCAAGAAGTGAGGGAGCCCATTGACGACCCACGGTCATGAATGAACGGCAACACCTGTTGCGAGCGGTCATCGACAACCCCGAGGACGACAGCGCCCGACTGGCGTACTCGGACTGGCTCGATGAACATGCCGACACGGAGGCAGATCGCGCCCGCGCCGCCTTCATCCGCCTGCAGTGCGCGGCTGCGCGCCTCGACCGTTACGACCTGCGCCGGCTCGATCTCGATGGGCAAGCGGAGGCGTTGCTGGAGGCCCACGGCAACACCTGGCTCGCGGGTCTGAAGAACCTGGGGATCAACCAGCACTATTCGAGCTTCGACCGCGGCTTTCCCGAGGTGGCCATGGTCAGCGTGAACGACCTCCTCGACCGGGGAGACGAACTCTGGGCCGTCTCGACGTTCCGTCGCCTGACCCTCTGGGAAGGCTGGCGTGGCGACAGCGACGAGTCCCGCTTCCCCG
>DASPXY010001156.1:0-4798 GCA_035637055.1 Gemmataceae bacterium
TGAGGCGGACCAGGACGCGCTGGCTGCAGCGGAATGAGGAGGCTCGGTGCTACCACTACAAAGCACGCAAACTCCTGGCGCCTCAACGGGTTAATCAACGGGAATGAGGAACACAGTAGAATTAGCGAACAGAGCACACAAGTGCTGTGTCGAAAACCCCTCCCCCCAACCCCCTCTCCGTTGCGGGGAGGGGTTTGGGGGGAGGGGTTTGGGGGGAGGGGTTTTCGACACAGCAACACACAAGGCATTTCTTGAGTAGCATACTCAAGAAATGCCTTGCAATGTCGCCGAAAGGCACCACTCAGAACAGTCCGCTCACAGAAATGCATACTGCGGCAGCGCGGGCTGAGTCAGCTGGCCCGCCTTCACGACGCCGCCCTGCATCACCGCAATGAAGCGCGCCCGGTCTTGCAGCAGCGCCATGTCGGCCGCCACATCACCGTCGACCACGAGCACATCGGCGAGTTTGCCGGCCTCCAACGTCCCCAAATCACCTCCGCGGCCCATGATCTCGGCGCCGGTTTTCGTGGCGCATTTGATCGTATCCAGAGGGCTAAAGCCGACATAATCGACGAAGAAGGCGAGTTCGCGCGCATAGTCGCCATGCGGGTTCCACGCGAAGCCGTAGTCGCCCCCCATGCCCAGCCGACCGCCAGCGGCCAGGATGCGACGGGTACTCTCGGCGCCGGCTTCCAGCGTCTCCTTGTGGCCGTCGATCACCTTCTGCGGATGGCGGAACTCGCGGCCGCGCTCGACGCTGGCCAACTCGAAGTAGAGCGCCGGCACGACGGGCACGTCGCGCGCCAGCAGCATGTCGAGGGCCTCGCTGTCCATGAACGTGCCGTGCTCCAGGCAGTCGTAGCCGGCGCGAAGGGCGTTTTTGATGCCCTCGGTGGCGCGGCAGTGGCCGGTCACCTTGAGTTTGTGGTTGTGGGCGGTGGCGACGACGGCGTGCATCTCCTCGAAGGTCATGCAGAGCGTGTGATGGTCGTTGATGTCCGGGGAGGCGGCGTCGCCGGTGGGGTAGGTCTTGACCCATTCGACGCCGTCCTTGACGAGCCGCCGCACCGCCGCCCGCGCCTCGTCGGGACCATTTACTAACAACACCAGGCCCTCCATGCCGATCTTGCGATAGTCGGGGTTCCAGTCCATCAGGCCGCCGACGCCGCAGATTTCGCGGCCGCTGGCGACCAGGCGCGGCCCAGGAATGAGGTCATTTTCGATCGCTTTTTTCAGCCATACGTCGATATTGAACAGGCTGCCGCCGCTGCGGGCCGCGGTGTAGCCGCACTCCAGGGCGAGGCGAGCGTTGACGGCGGCCAGCAATGTGACGTATTCGACGGGGTGCTTGGTGTCGAGGTCTTCGAGGGCGGCGACGTTGAAGTAGGTCGCGTGGAAGTGAGCCTCGACGAGCCCCGGCAGGATGGTGCCGCCGCGAGCGTCGATCTCGGCATGCTCCGGCGGCAGTTCTGGCAACCCGGCGGCAGGCCCGGCGTAGGCGATGCGGCCGTCGCGGATGAGCAGGGCAGCGTCGGCGACAGGCGGGGCGCCGGTGCCGTCAATGAGTTGACCGTTGTGGATGAGCGTGATTCCGGTAGCAGTCTTCATGGGAGAGGCCCCTGTGCTGCTGGAGGGTTGCGCCACGAACTCCTCGAACTCAAGCGTGCAGCGTACCCGCGAGGATAGGGCAAGTCAACTTGGAGGCGCCAGGGGCACGCGACATCCCCTGCTTTCTCCTCGCAGCAGGCTCCCTCGGGAAGCCGCCGACGGCAACCGCCTGCCGCGTGACGCCGACATCGTCCTGCTGCGCCGCACCGCCACCACGCCCTTGCCCTTCCATCGACCGCCGGGGCTGGCAGCGGCCCAAAGAATGCACTCCACCAGAGTTGGCGCTGCGGCCAGGCGCGCGTTCGGGTATAGTCTCCAGCAGAGGAGGACACAACGTGAAGGAGAACGAACGCCTGCTCACCGAAATGGCCGCTCGCTCCACAGAGGAACAATCTGGGGACGGCAAGGAGCACATGCGTCACTTGCTGGAGGCGCTGTACCGCGAGGCTGTCGAACGTGCTCGGAACCAGCCCGCGCCCTCTCCGAAAAGGACCATCCACTACGCGGAATTGGCGGACCTGCCCCCCGGCAGCCCGCTGGCTTGCGAATGGGACACCTACCGGCACGCGCTGCCGCGGCTCCTGGCCGAGGGCCACGAGACCCGCTTCATCCTCATCAAGGGCGACACCATCGTCGGCCTTTACGAGACGTTTGAGGCGGCCTATGAGGTGGGCTTGAAGGCCTACCTCGGGCAACCGTTCCTGGTGCATCAGATCCTGACCGAGGAACCGCTCCTCCGCCTTTCACCCTCTTGCTGGCCATGCCGCAGCTGACCTTGCCCATCGATCCGGCCGGGCCCCTCCTCGAGGTGTTCCTCGGTCTTGAAGGAAATACCGTAGCCGCGCTCCAGGCGAGCGGGCAGCCGATCCCACCGCTGCTGCTGACGCGGGGACTGGTGGACACGGGGACGGACGTGACTGCCGTGGCCCCGACGCTGTTACAGCGCCTGGCCATTCCCCCTGTGGCAACGGCCTCCACCCATACCGCAGGCGGACAGGCCACCGTCCGACTGTTCCGCGTCAGTTTGGCGATTCCCTCACAGGGCGGGCAAACAGGCCCTTTCTTCGTGGAGCCAACGCTCCTGGTGACCGAACTCGCCACCCTCCTGCCTGATGCCGACGTCCTGATCGGCAGAGACGTGGTGCTCCAATGGCTTCTGGTCCTCAACGGACCGAGCCGGCTGTTCACTTTGGCGCACTGATCGATCCCTTCTACCGACTTTCGCCGGATCCCGTCGAAACGGCCCGTAACTGCTGGCGGACGAACGCCCGCGCCCGCTCCAGCGCGTCCGCCACTTCCTTGCGGCCGCCGCCGCTCAGCCCGTGGCCGGCGCCGCGCACCGTGATCAACTCGTGCGTCACCTTGTGACGGGCCAGCTCCTTCGCCATCGCCGCCGACAACTCATAGGGCACGTCATCGTCGTTCGTGCCGTGGACCAGCAGCGTCGGCGGATAGTCGGACGTGACGTTGCGCACCGGACAGTAGCGATCCAGTTTGTCGCGTTCTGTCGCCGGGTCGAAGCCTGTCACCACCTTTGTCCACAGTCCGTTCTGGCGCAGGTAGCGATAGAACTGCCCGCGGCCCTTGCTGTTGCTGCCGTCGGTGCCCGTCAGCACCTTGCCGCCGACCGCCCGATAGGCTTCGTCCTTGTCGATCAGCGGTTGAATCTTGCGGTAGAACGGCGATGGCTTCGTGTACCAGTCGCCATCGACGTCGCCGTAGCCCCAGTAGGCGAGCAGCGCTTTCGGCCGCGGCTGCGCACGCAAGCCCGTCATCAGCGTCAGGTAGCCACCCGCCGACCCGCCCGCTACCACCATGCGCTTCGGGTCGATGTGCAGCAGCGCCGGCCCCTTCGTATGCAGCCAGGCCAGGGCGTCCTCGACGTCCGCGATGATCGCCGGCAGTTTGACCTCCGGAGCCAGGCGGTAATCGAACGAAACCAGGGCAAAACCCTCGGTGCGGCAGAGATCGAGCAGATCCTTCGGCACCCCCGTGCGGCTGCCGAGGATCAACGCTCCCCCGTGAAGCCAGACCAGCACCGGCCGCACTTTCGTATCGGCATGGCGGTAGACGTCGGCCTCGATCTTCGTGTCGCCGACCGTCTTGAACACGTAGGTTTTCTTGCCAAATGCCACTGGGCTTTGCGTCGCGGATGCCTCTTCGAGCCGGAACGTCAGCGTCGTCCAGAACGACTCCCACTCGTAATCGGCCGCCTTCGGCCGCGTCATGTGCGTGAGCCGCAGCGTCATCAGGCCCGCACGCGCGACCGGCACCAGCGCCTCGCCACGGTCGTCGGTGCGGACATAGCCGCGCGCCGTCTCCCCGTCGCCGGGCGACTGCCACCCGACATTCGCGTCGGCCAGCGGCTTACCGTGAAACAGAACACGCACCGGCAGGGCATCGCCACTTTTAAGAGTAAAGGGGTCGCGTAGAGGGACAATTTCGAGCGTCAGGCCGACGACGCGGCACGGATCGCCACCCCCGCCCGCACCAACACGGACCAGCGACTTGACGTGCTTGGAGTAACGCTCGCGCCCCGGCTGATCAAGGGTCTTCTCCTTCGCTCGCAGGCGATAAATGTGCGGCATCCCATCTTCAACCAGGTAGGCGTTGAACTTCTCCGCCGCCAGGGTAAGCAAGCGCGGCTGCGTCTCGACGGCGACGATGTACACGCCCGGCGTCGCCGGCACGAACTCCAGCAGTCCCGAGGTGCCATCCTTGCCGGCTGCCTTGAGGATCCCCGCGGAGCCGTCCCGCTGGATCAGCAAACGCCGCTTGAAGGCCGCGGTGTCCGGGGCGTGTTCGCTCCTCGGGAAATCCATGCCGACGTTCGCCCGCACCAGGGCCGGTTTGCCGACCGCGACGTTCTCACCGGGGATCAGCCAGAGGTCGTGTGCCCCAGCGGGCGGGGTGCAGGCCAGCAGCAGGACGAAGCAGGGCAGCGAGCGAGCAAGAACGGTTCGAGGCATGGGTACGTCCACGGAAGAGGGCGTTGTGGCGACCCGGACCAGGCTACTCCTCGCGGCGCATCCGGTCCAGCAAAAACGGTAAGCCGCTTTCCGGTGCGAAGCAATCGTGGCCTAGCCCGGATTGCGCACCGTGTGACATTACCGACACATAATATCTCTGGAATGACTGCCGCTTCCGTTGCGGGGGCTACCGCAGCCGTCGCCCTGGGCTGATCCAGCTG
>DASPXY010001157.1:0-5600 GCA_035637055.1 Gemmataceae bacterium
TCGAGTTCGTCGGCGTGGACGACAACGGCCGCGAGCGTACCCTTACCCTCTATCTGTGGACGGTGAAGAAGGAGTAACTCGGAGCGAACAGAGAAGCGAACGGCCGGCGGCTGTTGTGGCACGGTCTCCTGACCGTGCCACGGCCCTGACCGCAGGTCTCCACGGATGCTGGGAGCCAGAGGAGACCTGCGGTCAGCAGAGTGGCACGGTCAGGAGACCGTGCCACAACACGGGTCGCTACGGGCTTTTGTATCCCTTAGCGCAAGTGCTTGCGCCGCAGATCGCGCATGTGCTGCAGGATCGGCTTGACCTTGTCGTCAACGCCCACCAGGCCGCAGTGGGGGAACTGGTGCGGCGCACTGTCGAGCAAGTGAATCCACTGCACGCTCCGCACCGCCGGCTTGCACAGCGCCAGCGCCACAAATGCATCGGCCCAGTTCGCCTGCATCTCGGGGCTGAACCCTTCGCGCCAGTAACCACCCGTCACCGATTGCGCTGAGTCCGCCTCTTCGTCGGGTTCCTCCGCCGACGGGTAACCGAGCGTCACCTGCAGCGGTACTCCGAGCAGGGCATACAGATCGAGCAGCCGCGAGGCGTCCAGCGTATCGCGGCAATAACTGCCGCGCGGCAATGCTGCCATGACCAACTCGAGATCCAGCGCCGCGAGGTTCAACCCGGAACGGATCAAGGTGTCGGCGAAGACGAACGGCGAATGATTGCGCTCGCGACTCGTCATGTACTCGCCCCACGGCTGAGCGATGCCGACGATCAGATCCAGTTGCGGATCGACCTGCCGAGCCGCTTCCACCAACCGCACAGTGAGCCAGAGGAGTTCGTCCTCGCCGAGCGACAGAATCCCTGCCAGATTGCTGCCGCTGCACAGATGCCAGGTGCGGATACGATCGCGGTAACGCTTCACCACCGTCTCGATGTGGCCGCACATCAGGCTGGCCAGGCTCGAAATGTCGCCCTCCCACAGCCAGAGCCAGTCCGGCAAGCGACCCGTCGAGAAGTCGATGAGCGGCCCGCCGACGACGTGAGCACTGTGCATTTGCGCCCATTCGAGAACCGCTTCGTAGCCTTCCCAGTGATAGTCCGCCTCGGCGGGCTCGATCTCGTTCCAGGCGAAGGGGACGCAGAGGGTGTTGCACGCTTCCAGCAGGGGCTGTGTGATCGCGTCGGGCGGAGCGACGGGGCCGAGACGACAAGTCAGGGCCGTGTCGAGGCGCGGCTGCCGTTGATGCCGCACTTGAAAGACCTGGCTGACGTACGTCCGCACCAGTCCGTCGGCCGCCCGGTAGGCGAGGGTCAGCGCTTCCTGCGCCTGTTCGCTGGCCTCCATCGACGGGAGGTACGACACCGCCCGGCCAAAGGCGCGCGTCGCCTGGCGGATCAACTCGTTCAGGTCGGCGGGCATCTGCAGGCCGCCCATCAGCCAGTCCGCCGTTTGACTGCGTATCTGGTTGACCTTGCCGCGCGCCAGTTCCAGTTGCAACTGATACGGTTGCGGGCGCTCGATCACGGTGGGGGTAGCGGTCATGAGCAGGCCGGCGCCATCGACGTGCCAGGGGGCGATGACGTAGCCGCTCTCGTCGGTGCCGCGGGCCACGCGCAGCTGGTTGGGCTCGACGATGATGCGGGCGGCGAAGGGCATGTTGTCCTGCCCGCCGATCATGCCGGCGTGCTCCAGCTCCGTGATGGACTCCGGCGAGAGGTCGGGTGGTAACAGAAAGGTGATCGTGCCCATGAGTCAGTTGCCAGTGGTGAGTGGTGAGTGGTGAGTGGTGAGTGGTGAGTGAAGACAGGTTGCTCTTCACTCACCACTCACCACTCACCACTCACCACTTATGTTTTGCCGATAAACGGCGGCAGTTTCTTCGCGACCGGCCGCCGCTGCAGCCGGGCGAATTCCGGGAGACCGTCGATCCCCAAACGCAACGGCACCTCACCGACGATCAGGGGGCCGGCGAAGGTGCGCAGGGCCTCGCTAATGCCTGTGCCGGCCACGTCCAGATACTCGCGCGGCAACCGCCGCACGCCGCCGGCCACTTCTTCCAGGGGCGCCAGTCCGGTCGCACATCGATAGGGCCGCTCGTTCGTCCGTGTCAGAGTCACCATGAAGCCACTCGTGCCCGCCAGAGCTTGCCGCACCGCTTCCTGGCCGCACAGGTACGCCTCGTCGCTGTCGGTGCGCGAGGCAAAGTGGACGGCATTGCGCTGACAGGTATCCAGTTTATTATAACGACATTTGATGCCGATTTCCCGCATTACTTGCTGTTGCAGGAACGCCGCGACGCCGCCGAGTTGGCGCCGCCCGAAGGCGTCGGTCGTCGCTTCGGTCGCCACATACTCCCCCTGGGCATCGACGATGCCCTCGCTCACCACGACGAACACACGGCCCAGGCGGCGATGGACGTCGCGGACGTCGTCGAGAAAACGCTCCAGACTGAAGGGGATTTCCGGGACGTAGATCAGGTGCGGGGCCTCGTCCTCGCGGCGGCGCGCCAGGGCGGTCGCGGCCGCGATCCAGCCGGTGTTTCGTCCCATCGCCTCGGTAATGGTGACTGGGTCGAAGGTGTACATCGCCTCGGTATCGCGGCCCGCCTCCATCACGCTCACCGCCAGGTACTTCGCGGCGCTGCCGTAACCGGGACAGTGATCCGTCGCGATCAGGTCATTGTCAACCGCCTTGGGGATGCCGAGGACGCGCAACTCGTAGCCTTCGGCGCGGGCCAGCTGGTTGACCTTGGCCGCAAGGCCCATCGAGTCGTTGCCGCCGATATAGAAGAAATAGCGAATATCGTGAGCGCGGAAGACTTCGAGCAGACGGTCGTACTTGGCGCGGTCGGCGGTCAGGTCGCCGAGGTTGTAGCGGCACGAGCCGATGGCCGACGACGGCGTGCAGCGCAGCTGCTCGATGGTGTCGGCCGACTCGGCGCGCAGGTCGAAAATATCCTCCTGGACGATGCCGAGGATGCCGTTATTGGCGCCATAAAGGTTGCGGACCGCATCGTACTTGGAGGCTTCCTGAATGACGCCGCAGGCACTGGCATTGACGACCGCTGTGGGGCCACCCGATTGAGCCACGACCGCATTGCCGCGCAGAATCTCCATGAGGAACTATTTAACCACGCCGGGCAAGGAGCGCACAGGGAAAAGCGCCGAAAAGCGCCGAGAATGCGTCTCCCGGACCGTCAGGGCCAGCGCCGCGTTCTCCGGCAGGTCGGGTCTTGGTTCGTAGTTCCGCCTTTAGGCGGCTGGACGTCCAGCCGCCTAAAGGCGGGACTACGAACCAGGAGGGCTTCTACTGGAATGTGGTCTCAGCAGCAATTACACTACGAGAGAGGTTGACGGTTCCGGGTGCCCTCCTGATCCGTCCGATCCCGAAGGGACCAGAGATGAGCCAGATTACGGTTTTGCTCGCGGCCATCGAGGAAGGCGCCCCTCAGGCAGCGGAACAACTGCTCCCGCTCGTCTACGACGAACTGCGCCAACTCGCCGCCGAAAAGCTGGCCCACGAGAAGCCCGGGCACACCCTCCAACCGACCGCCCTGGTTCACGAGGCTTACCTGCGCCTCGTCGGCGGTGAGACGACGCGCTCGTATCGGAACCGCGCGCATTTCCTCGCAACAGCGGCCACCGCCATGCGCCGCATCCTGATCGAGAACGCCCGCCGCAAGCAGACGCAGAAACGCGGCGGCGGCCTGCAGCGCGAAGAACTCGACGGCATCGCCGCGCCCGAGCCCGACGAGGAACTGCTCGCCCTCGACGAGGCGCTCGAAAAACTCGCGGCCAAGGATCCCCAGAAGGCCCGCCTTGTCGAGTTGCGCTACTTTGCCGG
The DNA here is from genome assembly GCA_035637055.1 of Gemmataceae bacterium. Classification (GTDB taxonomy): domain Bacteria; phylum Planctomycetota; class Planctomycetia; order Gemmatales; family Gemmataceae; genus DASPXY01. The sequence continues at coordinate 3,842 of DASPXY010001157.1, forward strand.
ACTGACCGGCGAACAGGCCGCGGAGGTTCTCGGCATCTCTCCGACCACCGCCGACCGCTACTGGGCCTACGCCCGCGCCTGGCTGCAGGCCGAGGTGCGCGGCTCCTGACGCCGACCAAGGGAAGGCAAAAGGCAAAAGGCAAAAGGCAAAAGGAAGACAACGATGTTCCTGGTCTCCTTTTGCCTTTTTCCTTCTCCTCCGTGGTGCTTTCTGGCCCTGTTTCGCGCTACTAGGGGTAGACGGTGCAGCCTGGCCCGGAGACCGACCATGAACGAGGAGTCCCTGTTTTACCTTGCCCTGGAAAAGTCCGCCGACGAGCGCACGCGCTTCCTCAAGCAGGTCTGCGTCGGCGACGACGAACTCCGCCACCGTGTGGAGGTACTCCTCCAGGCTCACGAGCACCCCGACAACTTCCTCGCTCGCCCGGCGGTTGACCTGGCCGGGAAAACGGACATTATCGAGGTTCTGAGTCCCAATACCAACGCTCCTGCGTTGCGCCTTGGTCTCGATCTCCTCAACAGCCGCGTCGGGGCGTATCGCCTGCGCGAACAACTCGGCGAGGGCGGCATGGGCATCGTCTTCCTGGCCGAGCAGGAACGGCCCATCCGGCGTCAGGTCGCTCTCAAGGTGATCCGGCCCGGCATTGCCAGCGGCGACGTCATCGCTCGCTTCGAGGCCGAGCGGCAAGCGTTGGCCCTGATGGATCATTCCAACCTCGCGCACGTTCTCGATGCCGGCACCACCGACTCGGGCCGGCCGTACTTCGTCATGGAACTGATCCGCGGCGCGCCGATCACCCAGTTCTGCGACGAACAGCGGCTCACCCTTCGCCAGCGCCTGGAGTTGTTCGTGCCGGTCTGCCAGGCGGTCCAGCATGCTCACCACAAGGGCATCATTCACAGAGATCTCAAGCCGTCCAACGTCCTCGTCACCCTGTGCGACGGCAAGCCCGTCCCGAAGGTGATTGACTTCGGCGTTGCCAAGGCGATTGGTGCGAAACTGACCGAGCGCACGCTGCTCACGGAGGTCGGGGCAGTGGTCGGCACGCTGGAGTACATGAGCCCCGAGCAGGCGGAATTGAACTCGCTCGATGTGGATACCCGCAGCGACGTGTACACTCTGGGCGTGCTGCTCTACGAACTGTTGACCGGGACGACGCCGCTGGAGCGCGAGCGAACCCGCGGGCCGCTGCTGGAGGCGCTGCGGTTGATCCGCGAGGAGGAGCCGCCGCGGCCCAGCACGCGCCTGAGCGCGACGGCCGCATTGCCCGGCGTGGCGGGCAAGCGGGGACTGGAGCCCGGCAAGCTGAGCGGGCTGGTGCGCGGCGAACTGGACTGGATCGTGATGAAGTGCCTGGAGAAAGATCGCGACCGCCGCTACGACTCCGCCAACAGTCTCGCCCTGGATATCGAGCGCTACCTGCGCGACGAGCCGGTCCTGGCGTGCCCGCCGTCAGCAGGCTATCGGCTGAGCAAGTTCGTGCGGCGGAATCGGGGCGCGGTGCTGGCGGCGGCGATCGTGCTGCTCACCCTGATCGGCGGCGTGATCGGGACGACCTGGGCCATGATCCGCGCGACGGATGCGGAGACCGCCGCCCGCCTCGAAGCGGTGGCGAAAGAGACGGCGCGTGCCCAGGCGGTTGCCGAGCGCGATCGGGCGCTGGCCGCTCAAACTCGGGCCCTGGCTGCCGAGGCGGATACCCGGGCGTTCAGCGAGTATCTTGTGAATCACGTCCTGGCGGCGTCGCGGCCCGAGGGG
>DASPXY010001158.1:0-3512 GCA_035637055.1 Gemmataceae bacterium
CCAGACGAATGTCGCCCACTTCCGGCACCGAGCCCGGCTCGATGGGCGTCCAGCTCAGCGTGTAAGTAATCGCGACCGTCGATTCGGGGCTGGCCGGGCCCTGCTTGCGCTCGTCGCTCTGCTTCCACTCCAGGCCGGTCAGGCGCTTCGCCTTGAGATCGAAGCGAGCGCTGGCGGTGACTGTCACCGCGACAGTGGCGCCCAGGTCGATGCCGGCGGCAGTGCCGTTGACGGTGATCGTCGCCACGTCATCCTTGACCTGCTCCAGTTTGCCGACCAACTCCTGCGCCGTCAGGCCGTCGAAGTGGCACAGCGCCTGCGCGACCGGGTTGGCGAGCTTCCAGGTTTCGCCGACCGCAACCGCACGCCCCGGCAACAGGCCAGCCACGGCCAGCGTGTCGAAGTGCTCGGTCAACTGCAACTCCTCGCGGGTCAGCGTCCCCACCGGGCAATACGTCACCACGGCATCCTTGATGCGCTGAGCGATCAGGAAACGGCGATCCTCGCGCAAGCTCCGCTCCGACTTGCCGTCCCCGACGGCAATGACGACCCGTGCAGTCTTGTAATAGCGAGCGCTCCTGTCGGCGGTGCCGTCGGCGCCGGCCTGCAGGATGCGCTCGACATAGGCATGCTCGGCGGTCGCCGATTCCTTGAGCGCGATGACCTCGAGTTTGCCTTCCTTGCCCTCCTGCTGCACCTTCATCTCGCCGGTCAGCGTCATCGCGATCTTGACCTCGGCGTGAGCGCCGACGAGCGGGTCGGCCTTCAAGGGATAGGTCTGGGCCTGCGCGGCCGCCGTCACGGCCAGCGTTGCGATCAGGCTGCCAAGGGTTCGCCACGTCATCATCGCCCCTCCTCTGAGTTCCAGGACCCCGCACACAGCGTCCAGATGCGCGGCGGGAACATACTGTGGAGGGGGATTCGCGTCAACGGCGCCCTGCGGCGATCGGTCGGTACAAGCCCGAAGCGTAAGCGAGGGACAGTCCCTCGCTTACGCTTCGGGCTTGTGTTCGGTTGGTTAGTGTTGTGGGTATTTGGGTGGTATTGGGGAGGGAGAAAAGAAAAAGTCCCGCTGCCGACTTCCCCCGGCGTCGCCCATCACCGAGAGTCGCCGAGCAGCGGGACAAGTTTAATTATAAGCATGTATGGATACGTGTCAATAGTTCACCGCTCCCCTTTCCACAGGGGCCGTAGCCCGACTCTCTGAGTCGGGTGCGCAACCAGAACCCGACTCAGAGAGTCGGGCTACGAATTCCGGTGCCGCGCTTACAGCTTGCCCGCCTTCGCGTCGCTGTAGCGCCGGGCAACGGCTGTCCAGTTGACAACATTCCACCAGGCGTCGAGGTAGTCGGGTCGCTTGTTCTGGTACTTCAGGTAGTAAGCATGCTCCCAAACGTCCACGCCAAGGATCGGCACCTGACCGTTCATGTAGGGGCTGTCCTGGTTCGGCGTGTTCAGGACTTGCAGTTTGCCGTCGGCCAGGACCAGCCACGCCCAACCGCTGCCGAAGCGCGAGACGCCGGCCTGCTTGACCTGCGCCTGGAACTTGGCGAAATCGCCAAAGGTTTTGTTAATTTCATCAGCGAGCGGGCCGCTCGGATTCCCGCCGCCCCCAGGGCCCATGATTTCCCAGAACATCGCGTGGTTGGCGTGACCGCCGCCATTGTTAATGACCGTTTGCCGGATGCTGTCGGGCACCGACTTGATGTCGCGCAACAGTTGCTCGATCGACTTGCTCTGCAGCGCCGCCTGGCCTTCCAAAGCCTTGTTGAGGTTGTCGATGTACGCCTTGTGATGGCGGCCGTGGTGGATCTCCATCGTCATCTTGTCGATGTGGGGTTCCAGGGCATCGGCGGCGTAGGGCAAGTTCGGCAGGGTGAAGGCCATGATCTCCTCCCAGTAGAAAAGGAACGTGTCCCGGTTGCATGCGCAGGAAGCAGATGGGGGCACCCCCTGGCTCGGAATTGGCCGAAAGGGGCGTCGAAGGGGTAATATACGCCGTTGGGGGAGACCGGCAAGCCGGAACGGGTGACGGGTGGCGGGTAGTGGGTGGCGGGAGAAGAAGTTGCTTCTTGGCCTTCGCCCGCCACCCACCACCCGTCACCCGCCACCCACTGCTACTTTCCCTCCAACTCCTTGACCAACTCGGCGACCAGCGCCGGATTCCCTTGCTTGAGCAGGTGGTCGATGCGTGTCTGCGGCACACCGAGTTTCTGCATCGCAGTCGCGGCGTTCTTCCACACACGCTCGCGCTTCTTGCCCTCCGCCAGATACAACTCGGCCACCAGTTCAGCCAGGCGCTGCAACTGGAGCGTGTCGAGATTGTCGTAGTAGCGCTTGATGATCTTCTGTTGATAGGGGCTGAAGTCCGCCATCGCGGGGCCTCCGAGTTGGTGCCGTTGCTATTCTCCGTCTGGATACCTTGGCACAAACCGCCCCGCCCGTCCAGCGAACTTTCTGCCCTGCCTGCTTCGGTAAATTGCTTGCCTCCGGCCCAGGGTCGCTTACAATCGCCACGATATTGCCCGCCACCCTCAAGGAACCGCTCTCCATGCTCTGGGCCTATCAACAGCACCTCGACCCGCTGCGCGATGCCGTCCTGTGGTCCCCTGTCTGGTCCACACTCCTCGCGGCCCTTCCCGTCGTGGTCCTCTTCTGGCTGCTCGTGCCGCGGCGCTGGCTGGCTCCCAAGGCTGGCGCCGCCGGCGCTGTCGTCGCCATTCTCGTCGCGGTCATCGTCTACAAAATGCCGCCCGGCATGGCGGTCATGTCCTTTGTCCACGGCGCCGGCTTCGGCCTGCTGCCCGTCGGCTGGACCATCTTCAACGCCATGCTGCTCTACAACATCACCGTCGAGACGGGCCAGTTCACGATCGTGCGGCGCTCCGTCGCGGGGCTCTCCGGCGACGCCCGCATCCAGGCCATCCTGATCGCCTTCGCGTTCGGCGCCTTTCTGGAAGGCTCCGCGGGCGGCGGCACGCCCGTCGCCATCTGCGGCGCCATCATGGTCGGCCTCGGGTTCAATCCCTTCCTCGCTGCCGTGCTCTGCCTGATTGCCAACACCTCGCCGGTGGCCTACGGCGGCCTGGGGACACCGCTGATCGTCCTCAACGGCGTCACCGACCTGCCGACGCCGACGCTGAGCGTGATGGCCGGCCATCAGCTACCCTTATTGTCGTTCATCGTGCCGCTGTGGATGGTGCGCTGCATGTGCAGCTGGAAGCAGACCTGGGAGGTCTGGCCGGCGCTGGTCGTGGCGGGCGGCTCGTTCGCCATCTTCCAGTTCGCCTTCGCCACCATGCATGTGTACGTGCCGGGGGTGGAACTCTGGCCCATGACGGACATCGGCGGCGGCATCTTCTCGCTCGTAGTGACCGCGATTTTCCTGCAGTTCTGGAAGCCGAAGAAAGAGTGGCACTTCGACCAGGATCGAGGATCGAAGATCGAGAATGGAGGATCGAAGATCGAGAATGGAGGATCGCAAAAGGAGTTAAGCGGCCACGCGGCGGAAG
>DASPXY010001159.1:0-3717 GCA_035637055.1 Gemmataceae bacterium
CCGGAGCGCGGGCGTCTCGCCCGCTTGCTTTGCGGGCGAGACGCCCGCGCTCCGGCGGGTTGGCCGATGACTCTACCCCTTTGGCGGAGGGCGAAAGGTGACTTGTTCGTTCTGGGCTACCGTTCCCTTTGCTGCCGACCGCGACCCGCCCAGGAACATGCAGAGCCCCTGCAGTGAGCCCAGCAGGCCGATAAGCCCGAAGCACCCCGCCATGATGTAGCCGGTTCGCTGGTCGCTCTCGCTGCTGTCCACGGCGTTGAGTTCGTACGGGAGCAAGTTGATCGGCGTCGGTTGCCCCTGCCGAATGCGGCGCACGAGATCCTGGGAGGCGGGGGTATCCAGCGGTTGCAGCCGGCCCACGAGCCGGTTGCTGTCGAAGTCAGGCGGCACCGAGGCGATCAGCCATTTTTCTTCCACCTGGACGATGACAATGGTGGCCTGCACCTCGCCACTGCGCGCCAGCCGCCGGCGGGCGATCCTGAACCCGGTGTCCTTTCCCTTCGTGAAGGTGTAGGAGATCCAGCCCTCCGGCGGTGCCTCGGGCCCTTCCGCCTTCACGAGTTCGGCGGCGGTTACCACATGAGGCTTCTGCGGTACCGCGTCCCGGATGTCCAGGAACTGCTGCACCCCGAGCACGACAAGCCCGACGCCGAGGCAGAGGACAACGAGGCCGACGAACCGTCTTCCGGCGCCGCTGCTGCGGCGCGGCCGCGGACCGGCAGCCCGTCCTCGCGACCCGCGAGCGGGTTGCTGGTCGCTGCCACTGCTGGTCAGCGAGTCGTAAATCGCCAGCCCGACGAGCCCACCGGCGAAGCCGACGAGCGCTCGCACGCCGGCGTTGCCCGAGGAATCACTCTTGTAGTCCGCCACGCCGGGGCCTGCGATTGGGGCTGCATGACAGACCGGGCACTCGGGATCCGAATCCATCAACACCGTATGACAGTTGCGACACCGCATGGTTAAGAACCCTCCCACCTGCTGAAATGTTACCCAATTCTAGAACACGATTTCCCTGGAGGGCGTGGGGCAGACATTCCTGTCTGCCAATAACAAGGCGGCAGACAGGAATGTCGGGTGCCTCTCTGGATTTTGGCCCTTGCTGGCGAACGGCCGGCGTAAGCCGGCTGGTGCTGGCTGCACCGGCCGGCTTACGCCGGCCGTTCGCCAAAATCGCGTGGGGCACCCCGGCATGTCTGCCCCACGTCACGAGGCAGGGAATTTGGGGATAATTTGTGGTTCTCTCGGGGCTGTGTCCCTGATAGAGTCGATGGTGGGGAAAGATGAGGTGCGAAAGGAGTTTCCCATGCGACGCTTTGTGCCCGTGTTGCTGTTGCTCGGACTGGCGGGCAGCGCGGAGGCGCGCGGCCTGCTCATCCCGGCGGAAAAGAAACTGCCGCCCCTCGCGATGCTGAGCCATCAGGTTCAGATCAACATCGAGGATCAGGTGGCGGTGACGCGCGTCGAGCAGGTGTTCCGCAACCACACCGACCGCCAGCTGGAGGCCACCTACGTCTTCCCGGTGCCGAAGGGCGCCAGCGTGCAGAAGTTCCTCATGTGGGTCGATGGCAAGGAACTGCCCGGCGAACTCGTCGAGGCGGCGAAGGCCCGGCAGATCTACACCGACATCGTCCAGCGCACGCTCGATCCCGGTTTGTTGGAGCAGATCGGCAATGACCTGCTGCAGTTGAAGGTGTTCCCGATCCCGCCCCGGAAAGATCAGAAGGTCGTCGTTCAGTTCACCTCGGTGGCGGCCGCGGATTCAGGAGTTGTCGAGTATGTCTATCCGCTGAAGACCGACGCGAAGGCCACGAGCACGCTGGAGAAATTCGCGATCGACCTGCACCTGAAATCGCAGCACCCGCTGCAGAACATCTACAGCCCGACGCATCAGATCACCATGACGCGGCCGAACGACCGCGAGGCCAGGATCTCTTTCGAGAAGAACCAGGCCCTGCTCGACCGTGACTTCCAGCTGTTCTACAGGATTGGCGACAAGACCCGCGATGTCGGCCTGACGGCGCTGACGCATCGGCCGATCGCGTCGGCGGACGGCTACTTCATGCTGCTCGTGTCGCCGCGGGCTGAACTGTCGAAGGACCAGCAGATCCCGCGCGACTTCATCTTCGTGCTCGACACGTCGGGCAGCATGCGCGGCAAGCGCATGACGCAGGCCCGCAACGCCCTCAAGTATTGCCTCCAGAACCTGCATGCCCGCGATCGCTTCGCGATCATCAACTTCGCCACGACGGTCAACAAGTACACCGAGAACCTGCTGCCGGCGGACGAGGATCAGCTCAAGCAGGCGCGCAAATGGGTGGACGCCCTCGAAGCGACCGGCGGCACCGCCATCAACGACGCCCTGCTGGCCGCCCTGGCGATGCGCACCGCCGACGAGGCCCGCACTTTCACGATCGTCTTCTTCACCGACGGTCAGCCGACCATCGGTCCGACGAATGTTCACACCATCCAGAAGAACGTGCTGGCGAAGAACACCGCCAACACGCGCATCTTCACCTTCGGCGTCGGCGATGACGTCAACGCCTCGTTCCTCGACCAGATCGCCGAACAGAGCCGCGCCCTCAGCACCTACGTGCGCGAGTCCGAGGACATCGAGGCGAAGGTGAGCGGTTTGTACAGCAAGATCAGCAATCCCGTGCTGGCCAACCTCAAACTGGCGGTCGGCCCAGCTGTCAAGATCAGCGAAGTGTATCCGCCGCAGTTGCCGGACCTCTTCCACGGCAATCAACTCGTCGTGCTGGGGCGCTACAGCGGCAAGGGCCATGCGGCCGTCACGCTCACCGGCCAGGTCGGCAAGGAGCGCCGCGAGTTCGTCTACGAACTCAACTTCTCCGAGAAGACAACGGAGAATAAGGAGTTTGTCGAGGATCTTTGGGCGCGACGCAAGGTCGGCTACTTGCTCGACCAGATCCGCCTCAACGGCGAGAAGAAGGAATTGATCGACGAGGTGGTGATCCTGGCGAAGCGCTACGGCATCACGACCCCCTACACGAGCTACCTGATCGTCCCCGATGCTCCGGTGCCGGTCGCGGCCCGGGCCACCAAGCCCAAGGCCAAGCCCGACGGCAAGCCGAACGTGGCGTTTGACCTGAGCAGCGGCAACATGGCGCCCGCGGCGCTGCAGAAGGGGCCAGGCGGCGGTGGGCAGATGCCGGTCACTGACTTCCTCAAGCAGAGCCAGGCCCCCCCGGGTTCCAGTGGCGGCACGTTCCCCAACATGGGCATGAATCTGCCTGGCATGGGCATGCCGGGTATGAACCCTTATGGCGCCTTCACCGGCGGGGCGTACGGAAATGGCTACGGCGGCTTTGGTTACTACCGCTTTGGTTATGCCCAGCAAGCCTTAGACAAAGTGAAGGAGGCAGATGCCAAGGATGTCTATGGTCAGGCTCTGCTGCAGGCGAAGAACCAATTTGGCTACAACAACGGGGCCTACCTGAATCTGAGCCAGGGCAAGAAGGACGAGGTGCAGGCCGGCAAACTCGGTGTTGACCTGAGCTGCGATGCGAACCAGTTGCGCAGCCAGACGCAGCTGAGCCAGACGGCAGTGCGGCGCATCGGCAGCACGACCTGCCTGGAGGTCGGCGGCGTCTGGGTCGATGAGGCGTTCGATCCGAAGATGAAGACGGTCACCATCAAGGCGATGAGCCCGGCGTACTTCCAACTGCTGGAGCAGCAGCCGTCAGCCCGTGCCGTCCT
>DASPXY010001160.1:0-4254 GCA_035637055.1 Gemmataceae bacterium
CGATCCGGGCGAGCGTTGAGAGTTGCTCGACGGTGTCCTCGAACTTGGCCTTCGGGGCGTGGATGCCGGCCCAGAGTGGATCGGCCAGTGGGGCACTCTTCGGCCCGAAGCGGCGCGCGAGCGTGTGGGCGGCCTCGCGGAGTGCGGGCTGGGCGCTGCGCAGCTGGCCGGCGATCTGCTTGAGAGCGAACGGCGTCGGCCCTTCCGCCTCCAGGAACTCGAAGATGGTGAGTTGATCCGCCGCGCTGGCGATCCGCAGAGCGCCCTTCTCGACCGCGTCGATCAGACGTTTGCCGGCCGCGGCGCTGAGCTTGCTCGCCGCCAGGCTGCCGCCCGCCTTGGCTTTCAGGACGAGCACCGCTTTGGCGATGGTCGCCGTCGGCAGATCGTCGCGGGCGATCAGCTTCTCCAGAGCGGGTACGATCGAGGCATCGCCGTCGAGGTGGGCGACCGTCAGCAGCAGTTGATGATCGAGCTTGCCGGGATTCTCAAGCGCCTTGGCAAGTGCTCCCAGGGCGGCCTTCTTCGTTGGGAAATTCTCGTAACAGGCGACGTCAATGGCGATTAGCCCGGCGAGGCGTATGTCGGCATCATCGGAGACCAGCAACTTCACGAAGGCGTTGGCATCGGTGGCTTTGGCGAGATGCCAGGCGGCTTCGTAGTGGAGGTGTGGATCCTTGGCGCCTCCTTTTTCTAGGGCAGAAACCAGATAGTGGCTGTAAGCCTTCGGAAATAAGACTGAAAGAGCGGATGCTGCTGCGACAGTCACTCCGGGATCATTGTCATCCAGGCTCAGGTTCTCGAAGAGCCTGAAGGGATGGGGATCCAACATGCCACCGTGGTGATCGCGCATGATGTTCACGGCGAGCCGTCGAACCCTCCAATCTGGGTGTTGGCCACCGAGCAGGAAACCAGCTTTCGCCCTGGTCGTACCGATGCGCAACAACGTCCACAGTGCGTTGGCTGCGCCAAGTGGTTCCTTGGCTTTGGCCGCATGCTCGCTGAGACGGCCAGTGACTTTGAGTCCCTCCTTGGCGAGTTCCTCCATTGCTTTCTCGCGAATCAAATGATGCGGCGACCCCAGCGCGCTGATCGCGTAATCGTCGTTCTTCCACTCGGCCGAATCGAGCTTGTGCTTGACGACGGGCCGATCCTTGCCGACGTACTTCAGACGCCAGATGCGGCCGGTCATGTCGCTTTCGTCGTCGCGGCCGTACCAGTCGGCGATGAGCAGATTGCCGTCGGGATCGAGGACGATGTGGCTCGGGCGGAAGTGCGGGTCGGTGCAGGCGACGAGCGTGTCCTTCTTGACGACGTTGTTGCGCTCGTCGAGGACGAAGCGGAAAATACCGCGGTTGGCGCCGGCGAAACCATGCCGGCCCCAGTTGCACGCGAAGAGATTGCCTTGATACTCCTGCGGATACGCGGCGGCGAAGTAGCGCAGGAGCTGAGTGTGGGCCCCGCCATGCACCTCCTCGCACGGCGGCGCGAGCGGATGATTGCCGGCGAGCCAATTGTTATCGACGTTGCCGCGACTGTAGCAATGATAATCAACCCCTTCGATGACCCGGACGAAGCGATCGGGGTTGCCTTCGCCGTTGGAGAGGAGCCAGAGTTGGCCGAACGGATCGTACTCGAAGGAGTACGGGACGCGCAGACCATGCACCAGGCGCTCCATCTTGGTGCCGTCGGGGTTCATACGCATGATCATGCCGGAAGAGCCACGAGCGCTGATCTTGCCGTCGGGGCTTTCGATGTTGATGGAGTGATTGCCGACCGACATATAGAGTTTGCTGTCGGGGCCCCATTCGAGGACGAACATGCCGAAGGGGTTCCATGCCTTATTTTTGTCCACGAGGAGCGTCTTGCGATTGACGGCAACGCCTTCGCCCTTCTTGCGTTCCTTGGGAGCCGTTTCGAGCAGGTCGTACCGGTACAAGTAGTCGCAGGCCGTCAGCCAGAACTTGCCGTCCTTCACCGCGATGCCCATGACCGGATCGGCGAAACCGTCGGCGACCAGAGTGCGCGTGAAGCCGCCCTTGCCGTCGGGGTCGAGCCGGACCACCGGGTTCGCGAACGGCTTGATCGGTGAGCCGGGCGGGCCGTAGCGGTAGGTGTGGCTCTCGCTGACAATGATGCGGCCCTTCTCGTCGAGTACCATCGTGATCGGATTGATGACGACCGGATCGGCGGCGACCAATTCGATCTCGAAGTCCTTCGGCACGATGAAGTGCTTGAGCTGCTCCTCGGCGGTGAGGCGCGTCTTGACCTTCGGATCGACGGCGGAGGAGCCGTAGCCGAAGCGGTCCCCGCCTTTGCTCCCCTTGACGACTGGGCCGCCGCTCAGATTCCACGGTGCCATGCTCGCATCGCCGAGGACGACCGCCGCGAACCAGGCGGCATCGTCGAAATCGACGTACTGCCAGCCCGCCGCCGCGGTCTGCGTGATTTTCGTCTGCTGATCGGTAACAATAAAGAGGTCTTTTTTATCCACCGTGCTGACGTGCAGGCGGGCGATCACGCCGGCGGGGCCGCCCTGGTTGCGCGCCAGGATGGCGAGAACGTTCTTGCCGGGAACGAGGTATTTCGCCACGTCGTACTTCTCGACGGTCGCCCACTCGCCGTCCTCGCCGACCTTCTTGCCGTTGAGATACACGACGTAATGGTTGTCGGCGGTGATCCAGAGATCCGCCTGGACGGCCTTCGCGGAGAGTTGGAACGGCCGGCGGAGGTAGCGCGGATCGTTGGATTGCGCAACCTGCTGGGCGTCAGCCTGATCCCAGACCCAGGCGGCGCCGCCCCAACCCTTGGGGCCGAGTGGTTGCGGCAGCACGTTCGATCCAGGGAGAATCAGGAGGGTACACGTCAGCAGTACGACTTTCTTCATGGAGCGGCACATCCGAAAGAGGTAGGCATTCCACCGGCGGGGAAGTTCGACTACAACGGAGTGATTCTAGCCGGGCGCGACGACGCTCGCAAGGAACTGAGTGAGCACGCCTCGGTGCCGGCTTTTTTGGTAAGCTGCAAAACCCGCTCATGGGCCTAAGATGGTGGTCGGCCAAAGGCCGCACAGGGCCCGGCTGAAGTCGCCCGCGACCTCTTGGAGGGCAGAGCCCCACGCAAACCTGCCGACGTACTCATCCAAGTACCACTTGCTCACGCCCCGGAACGGCCGTAGGAGGTTGTCCAAGCCGGTCCACAACCCCTCGAGGGTGTTGTTGGGGACCGCGCGCACCCCGTCACCGTCAGCCGTTCTCGCCCGTGGACGCCAGGCCGAAAGGGGGCTTCCCACCAACTTCGGCCCATGAGCGTCCGGTCGGGAGAGTCTCCATGATAGTTGCATACCCAGCTGATTCCGATCAGCCACCGCTGACGCCGCGCAATGGCCACACCTTGAAGGTGCTCGGCATTGCCCGCATCAGCACCGAACACCAGGATGCTCTCAGCCTGGACGATCAGGAAGCCCTTTACCGCCAGTGGCTCGCCCAGCACACTGGCCTCCCCTTCGCCCTGACCATGATCGCCGGCCGCGGCAGCGGCGAGTGCCTCGACCGCCAGGAGGCGCTCCAGGCCTCCGCCGAAGTGCAGACCGGCACCTACGACCTCGTCATCGCCGAGGATCTTGGCCGCATCTTCCGCCGCATCCATGCCCAGCTCTTCTGTGAACTGTGCGAGGACGTCGGCACCCGCCTCGTCGCCATCAACCACCACGTCGACACCGAACGCGACGACTGGCGAATGCATGCCTTCTTCGCCACCATGCGCCACGAGATGTACAACGCGGACACTGCCAAGAGAATCCGGCGGACGATGCACGCGGTGCTGACCGAAGTGCTGACCAACGCTGATCTCCTGGCCACGCTTCGCCCGATCCTGCCCACCGCGCCACCCGAGAGCACGACCGACACACCCACCCTGCCGAAGGGGGTGTTCCGGCGGGCCTGTGACGGCCTCAAGGCGGCGACCGGCACTGCCTGCGCTGCGGCGGCGGTTGCGGCCTTGCTTCGTGCCCGCCAGCCCGACCTGCTCGCGTTTGAAGCTGACCCAACTGCCTCGTTCTTGGCGCTGTCCTAACACCCTTCCGACGAGCGCTGCGAGCGTGGTCGAGACGAGCCTGGATCTCGCCCCACTGGTAGGTTCGCGCTTCCAGCGTTCACCCGGCAGCAGGACACTCTCGCCCCGTGACGCCTACTTCCTCTGCTCGCGCACCCGCCGTAGCGAGGCTTGCGCCTCGTCTGCCTGCCCGCTGCCTGG
>DASPXY010001161.1:0-2678 GCA_035637055.1 Gemmataceae bacterium
AACGCATTACCGCAGAGGGCCGCAAGCAGTTCGAGGGTGAAGACAAGCAGAAGTGAGCCCACGAGCAAAGTACCGAGTACAGAGTACCGAGTCCAGAGTATCGGGTCCGAGGGTACAGAAGGTAGTTTCCTTCGCACTCAAGACTCGATACTCCGTCCTCGGTACTCGGTACTTTGTACTCTGAAGCGCCGCGTCACACGCTCACGAGTTGCCGCGTCCGGCTTCTGGGCCGGGCAGCATGTCCGCGACCAGCGCCGCGCGTCGGGCGCGGCGATGACCGCGGCAGCCGGCGAGCGCTCACGTCCACCAGGCCGCGGAACAACTGAATGTCCAGCCCCGACGCCGTCGCCGACGCGGGCTGCCACTGCACTCCCAACGCGAACCAATCGTCCTGGTCGAACTCGATCGCCTCAATGACGCCATCGAGAGCGCGGGCGCTGACCGTGAAGCCGCGTGCGAGCCGGGCGATCGCCCGGCGGTGTTCGCTGTTGACGACAATTTCCCCCTCGCCGTAAAGTCGCGCCAGGCGCGTGTTGCGCTGGACGTTGATGGCGTGCCTCACGCCCTGCTCGGGCGGGTGGCGGTGCTGCAGCGCCTCGGGCAGTTCGCGCGCCAGGTCGAGGTAGCAACTACCGCCAAAGGTCGTGTTCAGCGTCAGCAACCCCTGGTCGATGGCCAGGAGCGGCAACCTGTGCTCGCGGCACCACTGCAGCAGACCGGCAGTGTCAGCCAGCGGGCTCATACCCGCGCGGTCGCTGCCTGCGAAGACGAGGCCGTGAACATCGCCCAGGACTTCGTCCCAGCCGCGGGGGGGAGCCTGGGTGAGCGGGACTGGAACAGCGCCCACGGCGGTCAGGGCCGCGGGGTAGCCGGTCGGCCAGATACCCCAGCCACGACCGCTGCGCGGACCAGGGTTCTCGGAACCGCAGAAGGCAATACGGACGGAGGGGATGGTGGTCGGCATGGAGGACTCCTTTCCTCGATGAGTAGAAGGTGTACGACAGAAGCGTGGACACGGCTCCTGGATGACCGTATCATCCTTGACGGTAAAAGGAATTATACTCGGTGGGCTGGTGGAGGCCAGTAAAAAGCAAAAAAAGTTGCTCTATCGAAAACCCCTCCCCCCAACCCCCTCCCCGCAACGGAGAGGGGGAGAAGAAGAGACGTGTTTGTCTGGCTCCCCCTCTCCTGGCAGGGGAGGGGGTTGGGGGGAGGGGTTTTCGATAGAGCAACAAAGTCGGTTGAAAGGGGAGAGAGGCAAGGTCACTGGGCTACGACCAAACTGGCGCACGGCCAGCTGGCGCCCCGTTCGCCAAAATCGCGCGGGGCACCCGCAACCGGAGGCGCCCTCCTCAACCGTCTGGCTTTTCGCTATCATGGGACCGTTCTCCAGAGTATCACCTCGGGCGAAGGAGTCCCTCTGCGATGGCCGTGTCCTGTGATTTCCTCATCGTCGGCGGCGGCGTGATCGGCACCAGCATCGCCTTCGCCCTGGCGAAACGCCGTGTCGGCCGGGTCGTCCTGCTGGAAAAGTCCTACCTCGGCGCCGGCTCCAGCGGTAAGTCCGGCGCCATCATTCGCCAGCACTACTCCAATCGACTCACCGCCAGCATGGCCCAGAAAAGCCTCCGTGTCTTCGAGCAATTCGACGACGTCATCGGCGGGCCGCCGGTCTTCACCCACACCGGCATGGTCCTTGTCGTCAACGAGCGCGACCGCGCCGGGCTGGAGGCCAACATCGCCATGCAGCGCGAACTCGGCATCGACGTGCGGTTGGTGTCGGGGCAGGTGCTCGCGGACATCGACCCCAACGCGCGCCTGGCGGAGGACGAGGTCGCCGCGTTCGAGGCCGAGGCCGGCTATGTCGAGGCGGTACAGGTCGTCGCCTCCTACGCCGAGGCTGCCCGTCGCGAAGGCGCCGACATCCGCCTGGGCGTCGAGGTCAAGGGAATCGTCCAGGAAGGAGATCGCATCACCGGAGTCGATACCAATGAAGGTCGTTATAGTAGTCGTTGCGTGATCCTGGCAACGGGGCCGTGGGCCGCCGAACTCGCGAAGGACGCCGGCCTGAAGCTCCCGGTCCAGGCCTGCCGCACGCAGGTCGCACTGTATCGCAGGCCGCCGGACTTCGGGCGGCGCGGGGCGGTTTACGGCGACTTCGTGCAGGGCATCTACTTCAAGCCGACGCACGGCGACATGATCCACGCCGGCAGCCTCGCCGGTGAGGAATTGCAGGATCCCGTCGATCCCGACCGTTACAACGAGGCCGCCGACGGCGAGTGGCTGCCGCAGGTGCGGCAACGTCTCAGCCGGCGCTATCCGGCAATGCATCGCGGCTACGGTCGCGGCGGCTATGGCGCCCTCTACGCCATCACCCCGGACTGGCACCCCATCCTCGACAGGTTACCGGCGCTGGAGGGCGGGTACTGTGCGGTCGGTTTCAGTGGTCACGGCTTCAAGATGTCGCCGATTGTCGGCCAGTTGATGGCGGAATTGATCGTCGACGGCAAGGCGACAACGCTCGATATCGCACCTCTGCGGTTGGGGCGCTTCGACGAGAACGACCCGGTCAAGACGCCGTACAGTTACGGCGTGATGGGCTGACACTCGAAGGAAAAAGGAAAAAGGAAAAAGAGGTGACAACCGCTGGTGGTTTTTCCTTTTTCCTTGCTCTACGG
>DASPXY010001162.1:0-7741 GCA_035637055.1 Gemmataceae bacterium
TGCCGGGGCGCAGCAGTTCCGCAGCGTCGCCGAGCGCTTCGTCGGGGTCAGCAAGGAGCGCGGCGTCACCTGGGGGCTGATCCGCAGTATCGTCGTCTGTCCGGCGCGCTTCAATGCGTTGCTCGACCGCTGGGACAACAAGGCCGTCGTGCTGAGCCTGTCGCTGACGCAACTCCTGCAGCACAACGCCAACCCCGACGAGGGCGCCGAACCGGTGTCGGTGTTCGTCGATAAGCACGGCGGCCGCAACACCTACGCGGCGGTGCTACAGCAGGCTTATCCCGAGGGCGTTATCATCGCCCGCGAGGAGGGCAAGGACCGCAGCGTCTATCAGCTGGAGGGCGGCAGGCGTCCGGTTGAACTGACGTTCCAGCCGAGGGCCGACGCCACGCACTTCTGCGTCGCTCTGGCGTCGATGGTCAGCAAGTACCTGCGCGAGGTGCTGATGCTGGAGTTCAACGCCTTCTGGCAAACGCACCTGCCCGATCTCAAACCGACCGCGGGCTACCCCACCGACGCGCAGCGCTTCCTCGATGCCATCCGCCCGGTGCTCGCCAAGCTGGGGATCGCGGAAGCAGCGGTGTGGCGCAGGAAGTAACGGCTGCTCACTGGTGTACTGTCCCGGTGAGTAGCTGCCCCAGACCGCGCAAGAAGAGGAGCAGGCCGGTGCCGACCATGAAGATAGTGCCCAGGAGGATACGACCCGACCCGTTCTGCGGCATCAGGAGGACCGTCACCCCAATCCCAACGGCCAGCGCGACCACTCCGGCGAGAGCGAAGCACAGGCCGTTGACCCGAGCAGTGGCCCGCCCCGCACGCGCCTCCAGGACGACCGCGGCCTGCGCTTGCTCGGCACTCAAGCCTTGCTGCTGCAGACACTCGATGGCCTCCTGGTAGTGGCGGCGACCGGCAGCGAGGAACGCGCACAGGAAGAAAGCAACGAAACCGGACGCAACCAGGACGACAACCCCCGTCATATTGGCCTGCAACTGCATGAGCATGGCGGCGCCGATCAGCGCGACCGTCCCGACGAATCCAACATTACGCATCGGCATTCTCTCCATTGTTCCAGGGGCGGGGAGCCGTGCGGTACGCCGCTGGGCGAGCCGCCCGAAACTTCGCGAAGGGCGGCAGTGCCGAGCAGGCCAGTCCCGCACAGAGAACGTCGCCCCGACAACTTTAGCATGCGCCACAAGAAAAGGCACGAATGCATCGAGGATCCATCATGAAAAAGGACGGGTCTCAAAAGGCGTAGAAATCCTCCGGGACGGTTTCCGTGGGCCGCCAGTCGATCTCCCCCGCCTCGGCGGCCTTGTAGCGCAGGAAGACGTCGCTGGCCTTGTCCTTGTCGATCGCTTGTTTCTTCTGCCGGCTGGCGGTCACCCATTGCTCAACGACGTCGGCATCGAGTTGGCCGCTTTTCGTCAGGCCGAGGATCAAGACCAGGATATGCTTGCACAGGGCTCCCTTCAGGCCGCCGCAGGTGATCAGATCCTGCGTGCAGCAGGCGAACGAACCCACTCAACAGTCGGGTCACGCGGAAGAATACGTTGAAGCACGAGCGGCCGTCCATCGCGTGGCCGGTCTGCCGGGGCGACTTGTTCGGCCTCTCGCTCGATTACCGCCAGTCCCAAATCCCTACGGCAATACGAGCAGTGCCGATGCGGGGTCGGCCAGGAACGCCTGGATGTCCGCCGCCCGCGACCGAAGCAACGCCTCGACATCCCGGGTCGGCCCGTTGCCAATCCGCAGCCACACCACCTTCGGGGGCGGCCCAAGCGCCGCCGCCAGGCCCTGGAAGTCCGCGTCTTTCGACACCACCGCCAGCCCGTGGGTTGCCGCGTACGCCCATACTGCCCGGTCATCCGCTCCGGACAGCCCCGCCAGCAGCACCTGTTCAGACCCGGGGAACCCCGCCGCCAACAACCCTGGGAGCCGCCGCGACAAGTTCTGGTCGAAGAGCAAACTCATGCCGCTGGTCTCGGCAACTGGCTGGCGGCGAAAGCGAGACAGGCCCGAATGTCGTCTTCAGTCAACTCGGGGAAGTCGGCGAGCAACTCCGGGACGGACATTCCGCCGGCAAGGTACTCCAGCACGTCGCGCACCGTGATCCGCATCCCGCGGATACACGGCTGGCCACTCCGCTTGCCCGGCTCGATAGTGATAAGGTGCGAGTAGTCCATACCCCAAGTCTACCCGCCCGCTGGCAGGCGGTCAACAAGCGCTGAGTGCGTCTCATTATCCCCCGCCGGCCAGACGGCGGGGATCAACCCCGCCGCTCGTTGCGGCTATGACGAGCCGCCGGGTTCCCTTTTTCGCTCCTTTTTCGCTCCTGTTGGTTAGCGTTCGACCTGAGCGTTGCGGAGAATGACTACATCAACATCGGTTTCAACTCGGATGCCATCGTGTCGGGTAAATGGTCGGAGATGCCGCAGTTCCGAAATCTCGCCGACGAGGGTAATTACTTCATCGAGTGTTGGCCTGACCGCCGGAGACATGAAATCTTCGCTGCCAACCCAGCAGCGTTGACCTGGCGCATGAAGGATGATTTCCGGAGGAAGGTTGCCGCGAGCAGGGGTTATCAAGTAGAGTGGCCCTGTTACCCGGACACGTTGTCCACGCATGCCACTGTGGTATGCCTTCACTAAACCATCAACGGTGTATGTCGGCGTCCGTGTGAGAATCAGTATGACAAGCAGGATCAACAAGACTGCGAGAATCGAGCCGCCACCGATCAGATAGGGCGCCAGGGATCGATGTGGTTCAGTTGCCGTTGACATCGGTACGATGGACACCGGAGCCAGTGTTTGTATCGGCGTCGGCGTCGGCGCCGCTGATGGCTGCAAGTCTTCCTCGGAAGCGAGGACAGTACGGTTCTGGCTTGCTGGCTTCGGCGTTGGCAACAGGACTTTCTGGCCGCAGTTCGGGCAGATCACTTTCAGGCCGGGCGTGTCGGGAGTGTCCATCGGCCGCTTGCAGGTCGGACAGTTGAGGCGCATAGCTTCTGTCTCCCAGGCGAGTCCCAGACAACCAGCAAACCAGCGCCGGGATAGGCCGTCAAGAACATTCTGTCCCTCCCATCCATCCTATCACTGCGGCAC
The DNA here is from genome assembly GCA_035637055.1 of Gemmataceae bacterium. Taxonomy (GTDB): domain Bacteria; phylum Planctomycetota; class Planctomycetia; order Gemmatales; family Gemmataceae; genus DASPXY01. Next base: position 3,102 of record DASPXY010001162.1, read on the forward strand.
CAAATACGTCCCGGCCAGACGATCGTGCAGCGAGCGACGCGGGAACCACAACGCCAGCAGCATGTAGCTGACTAGCACGCCGACTGCGGAACACCACAGCGCAAATGCCAGGATCGGCCGCTCTGGGAAACGCGTCTGTACCCAGACCGACAGAATCAACAGCACCGCCACCGGCGCCCAGAACAGCAGCGCTCGCCAGGCACACTGAATTCGCAGCGCTCGTCTGCCGTTCGCCCGTCGCAGCGACAGCCCCACCAGGCCGAACGTCCAGCCGCCGCGCGTCGCGAACGCCCACAGTACGCACCAGAACATCGGTCCCAGGATCAGCACGAAGGCCTCAAGCGGCGGGCCGGCCGCTTCGGCGTCGGCGTCCGCGATGGCCCGGACCGCGGCCCGCTCCAGGTGAACGGGGCCGAAGTCCACGACCGTGATCGGGTTGACGTCCGGCCGCCAGTACGCCTCGGCCACGAGGAACCGCGCCAGCCAGTCCCAGCGCACGATCTGGCGCAGCCCATCCCAGCGCTGTTGGTCCTGCGTCAGCCGGTGTTCGATCGCCGCGCGCCACTGCGCCGGGCTCTTCTGCCGCAGCACTTCGCTCGACTGCTGTCCCGCGAACAGTTTCTTGCTCTCCACCTCATCCTGCAACTGCTGCACGGCGGTGTATTCCAGCGTCACGTGATGGTACAGGTCGCGCAGAGCATGGTGCAGCGCGAAGTAGCGAACGCCGAGCATCAGCACCAACACCGGCACAAGCACGGCCACCAGCAGCGCCAGGTGGCCGGAGCGCAGGGTCGTATCGACCTCAGTCGGCTCGCCCTGCTGCGCGATCAGGTCGGCCTGCACTTGCTCGATCTGCTCGTACGGTTGCTCCGCTCCGCTCAGGCGATCGAGCAGCAGGGCCACGCTCGCGGGCACCGGCGCATGGATCGGCTCCCCGGCGGCCGTCGCCTGCAAGCGCCCCTCCAGGGCGAGCGCCGCGACCTGACGCAGCAGCACCAGCGCCCGCGCCGAGTCGGTTTCACCGGGCGCGTCGGTGTCTGCCCCGATCGCCCCGGGAATCGGCACATCCAGGAGCTGCACCCGTCCATTGGGCTGCACCCACACCTGGGCGACGTTGAGCGGCGCGGGTAGCGTGTCATCGGCACAGGCCGCTACCAGTTCGTCAGCCAGTTGCAGCAGCAGCGGCCGCAGCCGGCCCCACGACAACGGCGCCTTGCTGTCCACCAGGTCGGCGAGCGGGCAGCCCGCCGTCGCGAGGAAGGCGTCCCACGCCTGCCCCGCGTACTCGCCCCCGGCCAGGCAGGGGAGGCGCGTCGGCCGATTCAACTCGCGCCGGGCGGTCGTAACCTGTCCCTCCGCCCGCGGCCGAAGGTAGAGCCATACCGGCCGACCCAGGGCGGTGTCCTCACCCAGAAGCAGCGACTCGCCGGCGCCCTGCCGCAGCGTGCCGCGCAGACGATACGGGCCAAGCCGCGCCGGCAATTGCGCGGGACAGGGTGGCAGCTGAACGAGCCGGTCGGCGTAACGGCTGCGGTACAGTTGCCGCTGCTCGGGCCAGGGCAACCGCACGACGCGCGTGCCGCTGATGAGTTCGTGCAGGCCGCGGTAGCCATTGCGGGCGCGCAGGGTCGAGTTCACCAGGAGGAAGCCCAACACTTCCAGGGCGCCACCCAGCATCGCCAGTTCCGGCGTGAAGGTGCGTCCCGGGTAGAGCAGGAGCAGCAGTTCCGCTCCCCCCCAAATGCAACCGTAGAAGCTCAGCACGCGCAGGAGCCCACGCGCCACGCCAGGGGGATCCACGCCCGTCAGGCCGCAGACGCGCAGCCGCAGCAAGCGCTTCCCCGGCGTCCAGCCCCAGCGGCCCTCCATCAGCCCGAAGGGCAGGAACTCCAGAAGGTGAAGCAGGAGATTGCGCGGATCACCGGGAACCTTCCCCGGCACACCAGTGATGAGGATAAGAAAGATCGCCCATAGCTGAAGCAGTAGCAGAAAATCGATGATGAACGCGCCTAGCCGTGCCCCAATGCCGGCAGGGACCAGACGACCGGGGGCGAACGGCAGCAGCGCCTGGCGCAACTCCTCCAGGTCGCGCCAGCGGTCGGCGCGGTCGCGCTCCAGACCGCGCAGCACGATCTTCTCCAGCGCCGGCGATAGTTCCGGCCGCAGGCGCCTCGGGGGCGGCGGTCGCTCCGAGACCGTGCGCGCCAGCGTCGCCGCGGGATCCTTGCCCTGGAACGGCGGCCGTCCGGTGAGCAGGTGATACAACGTCGCCGACACCGAGTAAACGTCGGTGCGAAAGTCGATGTCCTCACCCTTGATCTGCTCCGGCGGGGCGTACAGGAGCGTGCCGAGAAAGGTGCCCGTTTTCGTCAGGTTCGAGTCGGTGACCAGCGACTTCGCCAGGCCAAAATCGCCGACCTTGACACGGCCATCGGGCAGCAGAAAGCAATTCGACGGCTTGACGTCGCGATGGATGACGCCGAGACGATGCGCTTCCTGCAGCCCCTCGATCGCGTCGAGGATGCGGGCGACGGCCTCCTCCTGCGGCAGCGGACCGCGCTTATCGACGAGTTCCTGCAAGGTGGAGCCGGACATCAACTCCATGACGATGTACGGTTGCCCGGCGTCCTCGTCGGCGGCGAGGACGAAGACGCAGCGCGGATGGGCGATCATGCTGGCGAGGCGGCCTTCCTGGCGGAAGCGATCGACCGCATCGGGCGAGGCAGCGTACTCGGGGGAAATCAGCTTGAGGGCAACGTGACGGTGCGAGCCGGACTCCTCGGCCTCGTAGACGGTGCCCATGCCGCCGCCGCCGAGCGGCCGCAGCAGCCGATAGTTCCCGACGCTGCGCGGCGCTTCGTGGACCTCGCCGCCCGCACGGGTGACAGCGGGCCGCGTCGCGTCGGGGTCGAAGGGGCTCGTTGCATCGAGCGGCGGACGGCTGAGGGGCTTGCCGCAGTAAGCACAAAACGAGGGTCGCTCGCCGGAAAACTCCAGGACGTGACCGCACTGGGGGCAATCGACCTGCATGGCCGCCTCAAGATGACAAGGTGACAAGGTGACAAGGTGACAAGGTGACAGGAGGATTGTCGGTCACCTTGTCACCTTGTCACCTTGTCACCTTGTCATCCGGCCAGAATCTCCATTTGGCTGTTCTCGTCCAGGGTGACGCTGCTCAGTTCGCCGTTGTCCTTGGTAAAGTGGACGATCGGCACGATAATGTCGTCCTCCGGCACGCGATCCGTCGCCAACCCGGTAACCAGGCTATTGCAGCTCCGATAAGTCCCTGTCACTGTCGCCGGCCAGGATTGAAAGCCGACGCGCACGATCTGTGTAATCCGAATACGCTGGCCGGGCTGCACCCGCCGCAGCGCTTCGAGCAGAGCGGGCTGCAAGGGGCGCGTCGTCCGTGGAATGCCAGAGGCCCCCGAGCCATGCAGGACGGCGGGCGAGGGGGCCGAAACTTCCCCAGAAGGTAGGTTCATAACACGTCTCCCTGGCCCGGCGTGCCGCGCACCAGCGCGATCCGCCCCGTGCGGGCCAGCTCCAGAATGCCGTACGGTCGCATCAGCTCGATGAACGCCTCGATCTTGCGCTCCTGCCCGGAAATCTCCACCATCAGGTCGCGCGGACTGACATCGACCACGCGCGCCCGAAACATCTCCACGAGCAGGGCGATCTCGGTGCGCTGCGCCGGCGTGGCGCTCACCTTGAGGAGCATCAGATCGCGCTCGACGAAGTCCTCGCTGCTGATGTCCTGCACCTTGACGACGCTGACGATCTTGTCGAGTTGCTTGCGGACCTGCTCGAGTTCGGCGTCGTCGCCGTGGACCACAAAAGTCATGCGCGACAGTTCCGGATCCTCCGTCTCGCCAACCGCGAGGCTGTCGATGTTGAAGCCGCGCGAGGCGAGCATGCCCGAAACGTGCGCCAGGACGCCGGGTTGGTTGTGAACGAGGGCCGACAGGACGTGCCGCATGAGTCGGGTACCTTCGGTAATCGCTGTCGTGATCTTAGCGACCGCACCAGGCCGCTTCAACACGCGGAGTTTCCACAGCGCCAGAACCCCTCCCCCCAACCCCCTCCCCGCAACGGAGAGGGGGAGCAAGACAAGCAGCATGACTTCTTCTCCCCCTCTCCGTTGCGGGGAGGGGGTTGGGGGGAGGGGTTCGCGGACTCCGCTGCTAGACGGTTCCCCAGCGGCGGAACAGCTGGTGCTCGACGCCCAGCTGATCGCAGATGCGCCCGACCACAAAATCGACGGCGTCCTGCAACGACTGCGGCCGGGTGTAGAAGCCGGGCATGGCCGGCAGAACCACCGCGCCCGCCTCGGCGCAGAGTGTCAAGTTGCGCAGCTGCACCAGGCTCAAGGGCGTCTCGCGGGGGATCAAAATCAGCTTGCGCCGCTCCTTGAGATGGACGTCGGCGGCGCGATGGATCAGGTTCTGCGAAAGGCCGTGGGCGATGGCCGCGACGGTCCCCATGCTGCACGGACAGACCGCCATGCCGGCCGTGCGAAACGAGCCGCTGGCGATGCCGGCCCGGAAATCGCGGTGGTCGTGATATTGCACTTGCCCCGGCGCCGCGATATCGGCAATGTCTGCGAGCAGGTCGCGCAGGGCAAAAGCGCCCAGCTGCAC
>DASPXY010001163.1:0-7935 GCA_035637055.1 Gemmataceae bacterium
TCACCATCCACCACCCACCATCCACCATCCACCATTTTACAAATAGACAATCGCCCTGGCTTATAAAGAGGGACTGGCTTTCGCGCGCCTCGCTGCGGTAGGATGATCTCAGTTCGTCCTGCCTACCCCAAGGGCTTTCCCATGGCCCCCCACCGCAGCCCGCCCTGTCGGCAAGTTCTGTTCGCCACTCTGACCCTTCTTGGGATCGCGGCCTCTGCGCCGGCCCAGGAGAAACCGTTGCGTCAGGTGATCGATGCCGAGGTGCGCTCCGTCTGGCAGCGCGAGAAGCTCGCCCCCGCCCCGCGCTCCGCCGATGCCGCTTTCCTACGCCGTATTTACCTTGACCTCGTCGGCACCATCCCGACCGCCGAGGAAGCCAAACACTTCCGCGCCGACGCCGACGCCAAGAAACACGAAAAACTGATCGACCGCCTGCTCGCTGATCCGCGCTTCGCCACGCACCAGGCCGACGTCTGGGATCTGACGTTGTTCGGCCGCAATCAGCCTGACTTCCTCCGCAAGCGCGACGATTTCAAGAAGTGGCTCGCGGACCAGTTCAGCCGCAACGTCCCCTATGACCGCTGGGTGCGCGACCTGCTGCTGGCGGAACAGGACGGCTCCGAGATGTTCCTGGCCCAGTTCCGCAACCAACCCGAGGACGCGACCGTCGCCGTCACGCGCATCTTCCTCGGGACGCAATTGCAGTGTGCCCGCTGTCACGATCACCCGTTCGAGAACCGCACGCAGCGCGAGTTCTACGGCATGGCGGGCTTCTTCGTCCGCCTCGTCGTGCTCGATGGCGGTGGCCCTGCCAACAAGAAGCGCTACCGCATCGGCGAAAAAAGCACTGGCGAGGTGTTGTTCACCGGCTCGGTCAAGGAGCAACGGCCCGGACAGAAGGGTGTGCCGGTCAAGCCGCGCTTCCTGGGCGGACCCGACCTCGACGAACCGCCGGCCCCCAAGGGCTTCAAGGAGCCGCCCCTCAAACCGAACCAGACGCCGCCCAAACCGGCTTTCTCGCGCAAGGAGAAACTCGCGGCCTGGCTGACGACCCCGGAGAACCCGTTCTTTGCGCGGGCCGTGGCGAATCGCCTGTGGGCGCAGTTCATGGGCCGCGGGCTTGTCGATCCCGTCGATGACCTGAGCGAGACGAAGAAGGGGACCCATCCGGCTCTACTCGACGCGCTGACCCGCCATCTGGTGGCGACGAAGTTCGACCTGAAGGGCTTCTTCCGTGAGTTGGCCAACAGCGAGACGTATCAACTGGCCTGCAGCGGCAAGGTGACCGAGGCGCTGCCGACCTGGTTCGAGCGGGCGCGCGTCCGGCCGCTCTCCTCCGAGGAACTTCTGGCATCGATCCGCACGGCCACCGGCTTCGACGCGGCCAAGGGCAAACTCAACAGCGGCGAGTACGAATACTTCCTGCGCTACTTCGGCGAGCCGGTCGATGGTCAGGGCACCTTCCAGGGAAACCTCGGCGAACACCTGTTCCTCAATAACAGCAGCCAGCTGCGCGGGCTGATCCAGCCGCGCAAGGGCAACCTCGCCGACACCCTGCTGAGTTCCAAGTCGCCCTGGGAGGAACGGGTGGAGCAACTGTTCCTGTCGGTGCTGAGTCGGCCGCCCAGCGCCGCCGAGCGGCAGCGTTTTGTGCAACATCTCACCTCCGACGGCAAGGCCACACCGGCGTTAGTCGAGGAGGCGATCTGGGTGCTCCTCAGCTGCTCGGAGTTTCGCTTCAACCACTAGCGACGAGCCGCCGGGTTTATCCCGGCGGGGAAGACCGCCGGGATAAACCCGGCGGCTCGTCAACAGGTACACGAGGAGCCGCCATGAACATTCCCGACACAGCGCAGGCGCACCTCAGCCGTCGTGCTTTCCTCAAGGGGGCGCTCGTCACCGCTGGCGGTGCGGCCGTCGCGAACTGGGGCGGCCTGTTCAACTCCCAGACCATCGCCGCCCAGACCGCACGCCAGCCCAAGCGCTGCATCTTGCTCTGGATGAATGGCGGCGCCAGCCAGATTGACACCTTTGACATGAAGCCGGGCCGGCCGACCGGCGGACCGTTCCGCCCCATCGCGACCAACGTCACCGGCATCCAGATTTGCGAGTTCATGCCGCGGCTGGCGCGCATGGCCGACAAACTGGCCATCATCCGCAGCATGCGCACGCAGTCGCCCGACCACCCCGACGGCATTTATCACATGCACACCTGCTACCGCCAGGCAGAACGGGTGCCGCATCCGGAGATCGGCGCGATGGTCGCCCGCTACCTGGGCAACCCTGACGCCGACCTGCCCAGCTTCGTGCGCTTCGGCCCGACGGGCAACGCCGGCTCGGGCTACCTCGGCCCACGCTATCAGCCCTTCAGCCTCGACCGCACCGGACGGCTGCCGTATTTCACCGAGCCGTACCTGCGCGGCCAGGCGCCGCAGCGTCGCGCCGATCTGCTCAACTTCGTCGAGCAGGAGTTCGGCCAGGAACATCGCGCCGAGCCGTTCGAGTCGCATCGCCAGGCCGAACTGCGGGCGGCGCGGCTCGTGCGGGCGCGTTCCGCCTTCGATATCACCCGCGACTGGCCGCGCGCCCGCGAGCGCTACGGCGACACCGACTTCGGCCGCGGCTGCTTCCTGGCGCGCAAGTTGGTCGAGGCCGGCGTGCCGTTTGTGGAGGTCGGTCAGGACAACTATGACAGCCACGCCGACAACTTCGTCTGTCACAAAGCGAATATGAGCGTCCTCGACCCGGCCTGGTCGGGCCTGCTGCAAGATCTCCACGAGAACGGCCTGCTCGACAGTACCCTCGTCGTCTGGATGGGCGAGGTCGGCCGGACACCGTACATCAACAACCGCGAGGGCCGCGACCACTTCATCCGGGCCTGGACGATCGTGCTCGCCGGCGGCGGCATTCGCGGCGGCCAGGTCTACGGCGCCACCGACGCCGACGGCCGCGAGGTCCGCGACAACCCCGTGAGCGAAGGCGACCTGTTCGCGACCATCTACACCGCGCTGGGAATCAACCCGCGCGTCCGTCATTACGTCGGCACGCGGCCGATCTGGGCCACGCCGGAAGGCTCGCGCCCGATCCGCGCCCTGCTTGGTTGAGTTTTCGCTTCCCACACGCGCCCGCGCCGGGCAACATCAGGGTGGGGACAAGGGGGGCAGCGCCGCTTACGGCGGTGCGTCCCCGCCCTGATTTTCCCCGGCGCGGATTGCGCCTTTTACGAGTATCGAGATGTCAAGACTACACAACTTCGGGCGACGAGCGATCTTCCTGATGCCGGCGCTGCTGGCGAGTTGGTGTCTTTGGTCGGCTGGGTCGGCGGAAGGGCAGCCCGCTGGCGACAAGATGGGCACCGTTTGGTCGCTCCCCTGGAATGCCGGCTGGGTGACGTCGGTCAGTTTCGTCGGCCCCAACCGCGTCGCCGCCGGCAATACCAACGGGCAGATCCTCGTCTGGGATCTCCCCGACAAGGCCGGCGCTCCCGCCCCTGGCCCGGCGCGGCGCCTCGATGGGCACACCAACACGGTCAATCGCCTGCTCGCAACGCCCGACGGTCGCTGGCTGATCTCCGCCAGCAACGACCACACCATCCGCTACTGGGATTTGCAGGCATCGACCAGGGGCGACGATACCGTCGTGCTCAACGCCCATGCGATCGAGGAGGCGGCCGCACGCAAGAACGCCAAGAAAATCGCGCCGCTGACGGCCAAGGTTGCAGTCCAGGACGCTGCGCGCGTCCTCGACGGCCATCGCGACTGGGTGCTGGGCCTCGCTCTCAGCCGTGATGGCAACGTCCTCGTCAGCGGCGACGACAAGGGCGAGGTAGTCGTGTGGGATCGGCTCGCCGGGAAGGAAGTGCGGCGCTGGAAGGTCAAGGGCTGGGCGTGGGCGCTGGCCGTCTCGCCCGATGCGCGGTCGGTGCTGGTGTCGGAACGCCTCCCACTCGTCTTCGATTCGGGGCGGCACGCCGGGCTGAAACTGTGGGATGCGCAAACGGGGCAGATGAAGTTCGATCTGGAGAAGGAAGTCGCCAAGCAAATGACCAGCGCCGCCGCCTTCTCCCCGGACGGAAAACTGCTCGCCGTCGGCCGCGGCGGCGAGGTGGATGGGCAAAATGGCAAGGTCACGCTGCTGGACGCGGCCACCGGCAAAAAGGTACGCGAACTGACGCCCGGCCACCTCAACGGCCTGACGGACCTTTGCTTCCACCCCGACGGCAAGCAATTGTTCTCCAGCGGTCGCGACACGACCGTGCGCGTCTGGAACGTCGCCGACGGCAAACTCGTCAAGGAGTTGGGCCGTCCGCGCGGCGGGCAGTTCAAGGACTGGATTCACGCCGTTTCGGTGTCGCCCGACGGCAAACTAGTGGCCGGTGCCGACATGGCTGGCCAGGTCCACATCTGGGCGCTGAACGGCAAGTGAGCAGCGCTTTTGGAGAGCGGCGCTTCTCGCCGCTCTCTCCAGCACACCATCCAAATGAGAGCGGTTCGCATCCGGGAGAGCGCTCTGAAGCGCCGTCCGCTCGGCGCATGACATTTCACGGCCGAAAGTGCCGGTTATGCCGGTATTGTCGTGAATATGGGCTTCACCGAATGCAACGGAGATGTCGATAAGAAGGAACGACACATCCGCCCTGCGGTTTTCGAGGACGGCGCGGACGAGTGATCGTCAAGGAGGTAGCGGGATGGCAGGGAAGCTGGGAAATCTCTGGCAACGGAACCTACTGCTCTGGGCGCTCGTCGTGGCGCCGTTTCTCCCGGGCTGTTCGACCGGCGCCGGCGGGACGCGCTTCACGCTCTTTCCACAACGATCGACCCTGCTGGACAGCGCCAAGGAACTGCGGCAGGCGGCGGGCGGCACCGTCCTGGCGCTGCCGCGCGAACTCGATGAACACGTCCTGGCACCGTATACCGTCGCGCCCGGCGACGAGTTGTTGGTGCGGTTGGCCGAGGTCAACGCGAACGTGCAGTTGCCCGGCGATCAACCAGTGTTACTCGACGGCACGATCAGCCTGGGCCGCTTTGGCCAGGTCGTGGTCGCAGGCAAGACCGTGCGGGAAATCGAGGCGCTGGTGCAGGCGACGCTGCAGGCGCGAGTCAAGGATGCCGGGGCAGTCGTCGTGCAGATCGTCGGGCGGCAGAGCAAGGTGTACTATGTGCTGGGCGAGGTCAACGCCCCCGGCGCGTTCCAGCTGCAGGGGCGCGAGAAGGTACTCGACGGCATCATCGCGGCGGGCGGCCTGACCGATCGGGCGTCGCGCAAGAACATCATTCTGAGCCGTCCCACGGCCCCGGACAGTTGCCGCGTTGTGTTGCCGATCTGCTACCGCGAGATTGTGCAGCTGGGCGACACGACAACGAATTATCAGCTCGCCCCCGGCGACCGCATCTATGTCTCCAGCCGCGGGATGTGGGAGGAGATGTTCCACAAGAAGGACTGTCTGTGCGGCGCTCCTCAGACAGCTTGCCCGTTGCCAGCGGCGCACTGCCCGATGTCGGAGCCAGCGCACGGCGCAGCCCTGGAGCCGATGTACGGCGCCGCATTGGGTCCGGCTCAGCCGACACCAACCACCCCGCTCGCGATACCGGAGACCCCGCTCGCAATGCCGGAGACGAGCAAGCTGCCCGAGTCCCTGCCGCCCGTGAAGACAGGTTGGGAGTGAGAGCTGACAGAGTGAGGGGTTGTTCCTAGTGCGGAAGCAGGCGACGTGTTGTTCGTAGTCCCGCCTTCAGGCGGAACACGCGATGCCGCCTGAAGGCGGAACTACGAACAACACGTCGCTTGTTTCCGCACTGGCAACGGACGGCCCACGGTTCAGGGAGGTGCTTTCATGTCCACGGCTGGCTGGGGAGGGTGGAGAAGCCTGGTGCTTCTGGCAGCCGTGAGTGTGGGAATCGCAAGCGTCCCGGAGGGGGTTGTCGCCCAGGCTCGACTTGGGGCTCCCGTGGATGCGCCGCCCTCTCCCGTGCCACCGCCTCTTGACCCGGTTGTCAGCCCTCCCGCCGCTGCCAGGCCAACGACTTCGCTTGCCTTGCCCACTCCCTCGCCCGCGGACCGTCCACTCCCAATCAACCTCCCAACAGCACTCCGACTCGCGAATGTCCGCCCGCTCGATGTCGCCATCGCCGGCCAGCGCATCGAACTCGCCCTTGGCCAGCTCCAGCAGGCGAAGGCTTTGTGGCTGCCGACGGTGTACCTCGGCGTGGACTACTTCCGGCATGACGGACAACTCCAGGACGTGGCGGGGAATGTCTTTGGCACCAGCAAGGATTCCTTCCTCCTGGGGGCCGGGCCATCCGCCGTTTTTGCCATCTCGGATGCCATCTTCGCCCCACTGGCGGCACGGCAAGACGTCCGCGCTCGCGAGGCCGCGCTGCAAACGGCTCAAAATGACAGCCTGCTGGCAGTGGCAGTCGCGTACTTCAACGTGCAGCAAGCCCGCGGAGAGTTCGCCGCCGCCGAGGACGTCGCCCGCCGATCGGAAGAGGTGGTTCGCCGGGCGGAGGAGTTGTTTCGCAAAGCGGAGTTGATCCCGGAACTGGAGGTGGACCGGGCACTTGCCCAGGCGGCCGCGAGTCGGCAGGCGGTCCAGTTGGCCCGTGAACGCTGGCGTTTCTTCAGCGCCGACCTGACCCGTGTCCTGCGGCTCAACCCGTCCGCTGTGGCCGAGCCATTGGAACCGCCACACCTGCAAGTGACGCTCGTGCCACTCAATCAGTCAGTAGATGAGTTGATCAAGGTGGGCCTCACCAATCGGCCGGAACTGGCTACCCAGCAAGCGCTCGTCCAGGCGACGCTCGAGCGGCTGCGTCAGGAGAAACTGCGGCCGCTGATCCCGAGCCTGCTCCTGCGCGGCTCCTCCACTCCGGTGACTGGCACCCTCGCCGGGGGCCTGTTCGGCGGAGGTCTCAACGACAATATGGGGCATTTCAGCGCCCGCCAGGACTGGGACATCCAGCTGCTCTGGGAGTTCCGCAACCTGGGCTTCACCAATGTCGCACTGGTGAAGCAGCGGCGGGCGGAGAATCAACTTGCCTTGCTGGAGTTATTCCGCACCCAGGATCGCATCGCGGCGGAGGTCCAGCAGGCGTATGCCCAGGCACAATCGGCAGCGGCGCGGGTGGGAGATGCGGAGGCGGGACTCCGGGCTGCGGTGAACTCCGCGAACAAGAACGTGCAGGGCCTGGGTCAGACGAAGGAACTTGGCAAGAACGTGCTGATCCTGGTCATTCGGCCACAGGAAGTGGTGGCCGCGATCCAGGCGCTCGCGCAAGCCTACACGAACTACTACGCCGCCGTGGCCGAGTATGACCGGGCTCAGTTCCGCCTCTACCATGCTCTCGGCCACCCCGCTCAGGCGCTCGCCCGCGAAGGGCCTGGCTGTCCCACGCCTGCCGCGGCCCCAGGCTTCTCCGGTAGATCTCCGACAAACCGATAAAACACAAGCGCGGAACGGCAACCACGGGATTGTCCCTACGGTGCCCTTGTGGGGGGAAGAGTGGGGTGAGAGAATAGGAGGGAGGAGAGGATTCATTGCATTGCATTGCACCCACACTCCCCTCCCTCGCCGCTCCCGTTCGTGGTGCGCGCTGTTTGCCCTGCCCTGCCCTTCGCCGTCGCAGTGTGGTGCTTCCGGCTTGTGGCAACTCAACCGGCGCCGCGTATCGCATCGTCGCGCTTGGACTCGTCGGCAGGAATTGGCGAACGGCCTGGGGGCCTGTACAACACCGGGAGCTGAGATACCCTCAGTGGTTTCCGGGACATGGGTCTAGCTTGGTGCTCTGCACCGTGGGCGGCGTTGCGCCGGCCCGAGCGTTTGGCTATCCAAACATCGCAGGGAAGGCTGTTTCAGGCCCGCGTGAGGATGACACGGTGACCAGGTGACCAGGTGACCAGGTGAAAGGGAGTTACGCCGGTCACCTGGTCACCGTG
>DASPXY010001164.1:0-2724 GCA_035637055.1 Gemmataceae bacterium
GGGATCGTCTTAGTCGCCTTGGTCGCCGCGGCGAGGGAGAACGGATTGGCGGCGAGAATGATATCGACACCTTCGGCTACGAACCGGGCTGCGAGGTCGGGGTACTGCTCCACATTGCCTGGGCGGACCGTGAGCACGTCCACGAGCACGCTTTGCCCAACGATATGACCGTGCTCACGCAGGCCGTGCGTGAACGCTTTGAACTGTGACGACTCCCGATGTTCGGATGCTGACCGACCGACGCCGCCACCGAGCCAGCCGACCCGCGGCACCCTCGCCGCCGGCTGCGCCTTATACTCCTGCGCGTGGACCACGGCGCCGATCGGTGCCAACGCGACGGCGCCGCCCATGAGAAAGCGGCGACGTGAGATCACGGTGCGTGCTGAGCCGCGCAGGCGAGCGCCGGCGACGGGAACACTGAAGGAGAAGAAGAGAGAGGCGGCCAAACACGACGGCCAGGAGCTTGCTGACCAGAGGACCTTGCTGCGCAGAGCCCCGGGAGGCTTACGCCGAGACTGTCCCGGTCAGCAAGAGAACGGTGCCACAGGTTCAAGAGAAAGTGGCCCCCCGGAGGGCCGGTATAAGGCCAACCTGGCCGTTCCCGCTCCTCGGCTCGGAGTGCAAGGCCCAGAAGGAGGTGGACGAGTGCACTACTACGTGGGAGTCGATTGGGCGGATCAGACGCATGCGGTCTGGGTCGTAGATGAGAGCGGGACGAAGATCACCGGTCGCACCGTGCCGCATACGGCGGCGGGCTTCAGCGAGTGGGGCCGGGAGCTGGACGAGTGGCGCGCGCAGGGGATCGAACGGTGGGCGGCGATCGAGCGGCCGGACGGTCGGGTGGTGGACTTCCTGCTCGACCATGGCGTCGTAGTCTACCCCGTAAATCCCAAGGCGCTGAACCGGGCCCGGGATCGCTTTCGACAGAGCGGGGCGAAGAGTGATCCGTTTGACGCACGGGTGCTGGCCGACTTCCTGCGCACGGACCACCCCCACCTCCAGGCCTTGCAGCCGAGCTCGGAGGCGGCCCAGGAACTCAAACTCCTCACCGAGGACTGCCAGCGGCACATCCGCCAGCAGACCCGCCTGGTCAACCAGCTGACGACCACCCTGAAGGCGTACTACCCGCGCGCACTCGAGGTCGCCGAGTTGACGACGGCCCTGGCGCGGGAGTTCCTGCACGCCTATCCGACGCCGGAGGCCCTGACCGGGCTGACCGCACGCCACTGGCAGCGGTGGGCACGCGGCCGGCGGTTGAGCGAGGCCCGCATCGGCGAACTCTGGGCGGTCCTTCAGCAGCCCCAGGTGCCCGTGCCGGCCCACGTGGTACGAGCCAAGGCGCGATTGATGCAGAGCTTGGTGGAGCAGTTGACCCCCGTCGTCGTCGCCGTCGCCCAGTACCGGAAAGCGATCGATGATTTTTTCGCGCGCATGCCGGCGGCCCAGTGGGCGCGGACGCTCCCGATCGGTAAGCACGGTATCACCGCGCCGACCCTCTGGGCCCGCCTGGGGGACGCCCCCGGACGGTGGGCGTCGTTTCGACATCTGCAGGCGCAGGCCGGCACCGTGCCCGTGACGAAACGGAGCGGCAAGCAACGGGTCGTCCACTTCCGCTTCGCCTGCGACAAGTCGTTGCGGCACGTGGTCGACCAGGTGGCCTTCCTCTCGCTGCTCTCGAGTGAGTGGGCTCGGACGTATTACGACCAGCAGCGGGCGCGGGGCCACGCTCATCATCAGGCGCTCCGGGCGCTCGGGGCGAAATGGTTGAAGATCATCTTCGTCATGTGGCACCGCCAGGTCCCGTATGACGAGCAGTACCATTTGGCGACAATGACGCGCCAGCGACTGCGGCAGAGTCAGAAACAAATCGCTTGACATGAACCAGAGAAAGTCTCGGCCGCGAGCGGCGCGGCAAACAGCGCGGCAGCACCAGCAAGGAACGCGCGCCGCTCCATCACTCGATCACCTGATCCGCTCGCGCCAGCACTGATGGCGGGATCTTGAGGCCGAGGGCCTTGGCGGTCTTGAGATTGATGACCAGCTCGAAACGGGAGGGTTCCATTACCGGCAGATCTTGCGGCCGGGTCCCCAACAGGATCCTTACGACGTAATCGGTTGTCTGCCTGACCACCTCTGGAATGTTGGCCCCATATGAGAAGAGAGATCCTGCCTCCGCACCTTCTCGGAAGGCCTGTGTCTCGACAATGCCGGCGCTGATCGCCGCGCCGGCGATGCGCTTTCTTTCAAGCCACAGGAGCGCGTCTGGCGCTACCAGAACGGCCTTGATGCTTGACCTGGCAAACTGCGCGAACGCGGTGTCGATGTCGCCGCCTGTGCGAGCCTGAGCGTAGTCGGCGCCGACCCGGAGTGTTCGCGTTGCCGACGCGAGGTCACGGACGACCCGCCCACTGAGCGGATTGTCGGGATTGTAGAGCACGCCGATGCGCTTCGTGCCTGGAAGGATCTCTATCAGCAGTTGAAGCCGCTTTGCGGTCAGATGCGCCGAGAGGAGCGTAAAGCCGGTGATGCTCCCACCTGGTTTGGAAACAGCTTGCACAAGTCCGACCGCTACGGCATCGCCGACGGACGTAAAGACAATAGGAATCGCCGTGCCTGTGTTCTTTAGAGCGACGGCACTCGGCGGCGACACACCGACGAGCACGTCCGGCTTAAGCGACACCAATTCCGCGGCCATGCTCCTAAATCGTTCTGGCCTCTCCCCGG
>DASPXY010001165.1:0-2989 GCA_035637055.1 Gemmataceae bacterium
GGCTACCATCATGCGCTCGCCTTACTCAGTTCACACAATGTTCACCCACAAGACAGGCCAGTAGCGCGGGCAAGGCCCGCGTATCGGAGCTCACCGCGGAGGTGCCGCTACCCCTGCGTCTCGCAATCGTGTCCGGCGAAGTCGGCCAGGGAGTCTGAGCGCACGATCGGTACGGCTGAGGGGCTCACCCTGGCTACTCCTCGCCGGATGCACGCAGCCTCCGGTGGCGCACTGACCGCATGGCCCGGCACGGGCCGTAGGCCGTTACCCGGCGCCAGCCGTATCCCGCTCAACCGCGACCCGCCAACGACTCCTTACCCCGTCGATAACCGGCACGCCAGGACTGTACTCGCGGCATGCAGGCAAGCGAGTTGTTGGCTGCAAGGCACCCACTTGCCGCGGCGCTCGGCGCACTAACATGCCGCTCTCCGCGTGGTACGTAGGATTACCCCGAGGACGGACGCTCCTGTAAGGGGGAGCTCATGATGCTGTCCACGGCAACGGCGAGCTTCGCACCCCGAGCCGCCTACTCACAGGACCCTCTAGAGTCGACCTCTTCTGCCGCCGTGCGGTCGAGGACTGTCGCCTGCGCATGCCGGTTACGGGGTATCTACGGGGGGCGCTCGTCGCGAAACTGCGTGATGACGGCGTGGCGGATGGCCATCGAGCCCCCGAAGCCGACCGTGTGCTTCGCGAGGCGGTCCAGGCGCGCCGAGTGGCGGTGCAACTCTTCTTGCATGCGCGGATCTAGCTCCCAGCGCACTGCATCGGCAGGCCCGATCACGCGAAGATCGCTGGCCCGGTCCTCGTCCCACTGGATGGCTTCACCGACTTCGTCGATCGCCCTTTCTGCCGCCCAGAGGGCAAACTCGAGGCAGCCATGGATGAAGCACTCGGCAGCGTAGTAGGCCGATGCGGCCGCGTTGTCATCCGCCTCCGCCGGCCTATCAGGCCCGTCGTCATGGAAGTACGGACTCCGGTAAAAATCGGCAAGCGTGCTGGCGATCTGCTTGAAGGCGTTTGCATCACCCTCAAGCCCACGCCATACCGCATCAAGAGCAGAGCGCCATGTCAGCACGTAGTCGCCCTGAGGGCGGGCGGACTCTCGTGACCGCATGAGTGACTCCGCGGCCGCAGCCGCGAAGGCGGTTCGTTGTTCTCGCGAGAAGCCTTCCAGGACATGCTTCCAGCGCCGCCGCTCGTCAGCCGTAGTCAGGGCCCCACGGCGCTGAGCCTCACCACGAATGATATCCGCCCAAGTCTGGGGGCTTTCCTCAGCCAATCTAAATCCTTCCCGTGCTAACGGCTTACTAGAGCATTCTGCCCAGCTCCAGGCCTCTGCCGCACCGGTCCCTTTCGGCTGATACGGCCATGGCTGCATCCGGTCATGCCGCATATGGCGCGTCAGGTCACGGACGGCATAGCCGCCCAGTGGCTGCGGTGGAAGATCCGACAAACACCTCAGCCTGCGGCAGATCCCTCACTCCGGACTGGTCCGACGTCGGCCTCGGACCACATCGATCGACAGCAACACGCTGAGTAACGGCGGAGGCCAGGGAGATCGCGCGAGCCGCCGATCGGCGCGCCAACGGAATCGAGTTCAAACAGAGCGTCGACCGTACAGATCACTGTGTTCTGCATGCCGTCACGGGGTTCGGGCCGGATCACCGACGCTCAGCCGTAGGCCGAGATGGGCGCGATTTTCTGGCCGAACACCACGAGAGATCACCCGCGATGCGATTGCGGCGCTTGGGTGCGGAGTTGGCGTGCAGAGTCTCGGGCGGGTTGACCGGGGATCTGGTTGCCGCCTGAGGACGTAGTTCCGGTTCGCGCCGGGACCTTCGCCCCTGACAGGTGTGCGGCACCCGGCGTAAGAGGTCGAGAAAGAGAAAGACGATGAAGGGGGCTGTCATGTCCGGGACACCCCTGGTGGAACGATCTGTGCACTCCAGGCCGCAGCCGCCCGCGAGGGCGAAGCCCCACTCGAACGCATGGCGGCATCTCACGCGGTCCCGGTTACGGTACTTTGCTGCTGTACTTACCGACCTTGGCCACGGCCATCCAGACGCCGCCGGCGCTCCGCTGCGCTGCCGGAGAAAGCCCGTCAGGCACTGTCGGACCGAGGTGGCTCCGGGACCGCCACGGTAGCTGTGGGCCTATGGACTCGCCACCTCTTAATCTCCCTCTTCTAGCCGATGAGCGTGCGCAGGCCTTCTTGCATGGGACGACATGACTGGCCCCGATGCTGATGAGAGTGTTGGATCGATCCGTTTGCCAGGTGAAGGAGACGCATGAGCAGCATCGCTGTGCCCGACGAGCAGACCTACTACTCGTCCCGGCGGCAGGACGATGTCGATGCGCTGGCCTGGCCGGTGTTCAGCCAACGCGCTCTAGACCTGCTGCGGTCGGCCGGTGAGGTTCTGCATCCCGAGCCCGGCGAGCTGTTGTGGGACACCGGTGACACCTACGACCTGTACCTCGTCCTCGCCGGCGGCGTACTTCTCTTGGACCGCCGGGACGACCGGGTGGTCTTTGTCATCGAGGAAGGCGACTTCGTCGGCGAGTTGGGCATGTTGATGGCGCAGTGGGCCTTCCTCCCGGGTGTGGCCATGGAGGAGACCGCGGTGCTTCGGGTGCGGGTCGAGGAGTTGCGCCGGCTGGTGGAGATCTCGGGGGAGCTGAGCGATGTCCTGCCCTTCGCGTTCGACGCCCGGCGGCGTTTGCTGAAGAGAATGGGGGGAGGGCGGTCTCGTGCTCGCCGGAGACGACGACCGCGACCTACACCGGCTTCAGGAGTTTGCCGAGCGCAACCAGCTCCCGTACCGGACGGTGCTGCGCTCGGACGCGTCGGCTTGGTCAGAGCTGGCGAAGACCACTGCGCTGCCTGAGGCGGGCACGGTTGTGGTGACGGGAGAGCGGCGGGTAATGACCGCACCGACGACGCGCGATCTGGCGACCGCGCTCGGGATCGACCTGTGGTGCCTTTCCG
>DASPXY010001166.1:0-4702 GCA_035637055.1 Gemmataceae bacterium
ACGCTGGCAAGCAGCTTGCCGGTCTCTGCGTCCCACAATTTCAACGTGTCGTCTTGATTCCCGGCGGCGACCAATTTGCCATCAGGCGAAAACGCAACGCTGAGGACCTCATTCTCGGTTCCCTCGAGCGTCATCTTCTCCACGCGGCCAGGGACATCCCAAAGTCGCACGGTCGTATCCATGCTGCCGCTGACCAGCGTTCTGTCGTCCGGTGAAAACGCCAAGCCTCGGATGCCATGGTCGTGACCTCGCAGCGTCGCCTGCTCGACGCCGGTGGCGACGTCCCAAAGCTTGACGGTCATGTCGTTGCTTCCCGAGGCCAACACTTTGCCGTCATGGCTGAAGGCCAGGGACCGGACGGCACCCGTATGACGGAGCTGAGCCCGTTCCCGGCCGCTCGCCACATCCCACAGCTTGATCGTGTTGTCGTGACTACCGGACGCCACCGTCTTGCCGTCCGGCGAGTACGCGAGCGCGCGGATCATGTTGGAGTGGCCCGCGAACGTGGCCAACTCCTTGCCCGCGGCCCAGTCCCAGAGCTTCACCGTTCCGTCGTAGCTGCCGGTGGCGAGGAACTTGCCGTCCGGCGAAAAGGCCACGGCCTCGACCGTGGCGCCATGTCCCGCCAGCGTGACGAGCTCCCTGCCGGTAGCCGCCTCCCACACTTTGGCGGTGTGATCGTAGCTCGCCGTCGCGACGTACCGGCCGTCAGTCGAATAGGCCACATCGGCGAGTGCCAGCGTGTGCCCCTTCAAGATGACGCGCGGCTCCGCGAGCGCGGGGAGCGCAAGTGCAACCATCATCAGGAACCCGCCGAGCGCCGGCAAAGACAATGCTACCCAGGGCCATCGTAGAGAGGTCGTGATCCTGTCCGCAGATCTCGGCACGCATGTCCTCCACAGCGCATCTTTTCCAGTCGTGAAGCCAGCCATAGCACCATTGCATCTCATCGCGATCAGTCCCGGGCAATCAGATGAATGGCCGGCGCTTTGACGACAGCCACGATCTCGTCCCGCTCCCGCAACTCCATGTCCTGGTAGGCTTGATTGGTAACCAGGGCTTTGAGAGGAAAGCCACAGTCGAGGTCGACGCGCATCATCGGCCCTTCGCGATCCACGGACCGAATGTGCCCGAGCAGGTGATTGCGAGCGCTGCTTTGCGACAGGTTGGCACTTCTCTTCTCCAGCATCACGTCCTCGGCGCGGATGCAGACATACACTTCCCCATCGCGCCCAGCGTTCCGGCCGCGCGGCGCGAGAGCGATAAGCCGCTTTGGGCCGACCTGAATGGTTGCCAAGCCGTCGACCACCTGCACGACCATGCCGCGCTCGATGGTATCGACGCCTACGATGCGCGCCACGGCGCGGTCGACCGGCGCGGAGAATACTTGTTGCACCGAGCCGCTCTGGCGCACTCGTCCTGCTTCGAAGACCACCAAATGATCGCCGAGCGCGAGCGCCTCGATGCGATCGTGGGTCACCAGTATCGTCGACATTCGCAACTCGACTAGCCAATGCCGGAGCTGCCGCCGCAAATGCTCTCGGGTGGGAGCATCGAGCGCGGAAAGTGGCTCGTCGAGCAGGAGCAGACGCGGCCGGCAGATCAGCGCGCGCGCAAGCGCGACGCGTTGCTGCTGCCCTCCGGACAACTGCCTCGGGTAGCGATCATCGAGACCGGTCAACCCGAGCAGCGTCGTGATCTCCTCGATGCGCTGCCGCCGCTCCGGCGCCGCAATCTTGCCCAGGCCGTAGCCGATGTTCTGGGCTACCCGCAGATGGGGGAAGAGGGCGTAATCCTGGAATAGGTAGCCGATCCGGCGACGCTGCGGCGGGAGAAAAATACCACGCATGGCGTCGAACCAGATTTCGTTACCGAAACGGATGGTGCCGCGGTCCGGCCTGTCCAGGCCGGCGAGGCATCGTAGCGTCGTCGACTTTCCGGAGCCCGACGGACCGAATAGTACGGTTAGCGAAAAGGCATCGGCGGGGCGGCGCAGCTCTACCTGGATCACGGTTCCGCCGGGAAAGTGCTTTTCGAACTCCGCAGTCAATTCGGCCCCCGCCGGTGCTTCGCTGCCCGAAGGCGCCTCCTCGTTCCTGGTCAACGTAAGCGGCGGTGCCGTGCCCGCCGGATCGAGCTGCACCGGTTCGCGGCTGTTGGCAGCGCCGTCTAGTCCGGCCGCCTCGTCATGGCTGCAGGACACGACCGTCTTTTGTCCCTGAGTAGGCGATGAATGGTATCATTTCGGTGTGCCTGCGAAACGGTGGCGGCCGGACTCGGCTGATGCGAGCGCGATTGCTGGCCCGCTAAAGCGTTTTTCGATTCACGAGGTGGGTCACGCTGAGCGCCAGAAATGAGGACGCCAGCAGGACCAAGGAGGTCATTGCCGCCTTGCTGTAATTGACCGCCTGCACTTCATCATAAATGGAAATTGATACGGTTCGGGTGACCCCGGGAATATTGCCGCCGACCATGAGGACAACGCCGAATTCGCCGAGCGTGTGGGCAAAGCTCAGAATCACCCCCGTGAGAATTCCAGCCCACGAGAGCGGAAAGGCGATGCGAAAGAAGGTGCGCAGTCGGGACACGCCGAGACACCACGACGCCTCGACCAGGCGCCGGTCCACGCCCGCAAAGGCCGCCGTGAACGGTCGAACCGCAAAGGGGAGGCTGTAGAGGACGGAGGCGAGCAACAAGCCCTGGAACGAAAAGGCGAGGGACCGCCCCACCACCGCTTCATAGGTACGTCCAAGGGGGCTTAGCGGGCCAACGGCGATCAAGATGTAGAAGCCGAGCACGGTGGGCGGCAAGATCATCGGAAGCACGACGACGGCTTCAAGCAGGAATTTTAGGCGCCATCGCGTGACCGCCAACCAGTATGCAAGAGGCAGCCCCAAGACAAACAAAATAACCGTGGTCCACCATGCCAACTGCACGCTCACCCAGACCGCGTCAAAATCCATGATCTTCTCCCTGAAGTCGGAAGCCGTGCCGGCGGAGAATCGCCCTGCCGCCTTCACCGAGCACAAAGTCGCGCAATGCCTCGGCGGCAGGTCGATCCTGGGCCCACGACAGGATCACCCCGCCCTGTTCCCGACGCGGATAAGCATCAATCGGCACTTCCCAAAAGCGGCCCTTGTCCCGCAAGGGCGGCGCGAGCGCGAGCGAGTAGCTGATGATTCCGACTTCCGCTCCGCCGCTGTCGACGAACTGGGCCGTCTGCATCACGCTGTCGCCAAGCACGAGTCGATCCTTTGTCCGGTCATAGACGCCCAGGCTCTTCATGGCCGCCTCCGCTGCTCGGCCGTACGGTGCATGACGCGGATTGGCGATGGCAATCCTACGCACCGAAGGACTGAGCAATGCTTGGATCCCGAGCTTCTCGACTTCGATGGGCGAAATCCGCGGCACCCAGACGACGAGGCGCCCTACTCCATAAAGAAATTCGCTGTCGGCGAGTGCCAGGCCTTGCCGAACGAGCCGGCGGGGATAGTCGACGTCAGCCGAAAAAAAGATGTCGAAGGGGGCACGGTTGGAAAGCTGCGCGTAGAAGTTTCCAGACGAGCCGTACGTGACCGAGACCTCGACGGCGGGGCGCTCTCGACGAAACGCTTCAACAATCTCGCCCATGGTGAACTTGAGATCCCCCGCGGCAGCGACGCGGACCGAACCCTGTTCGGCTGCCCTCGCTGGATGCACGCAGTCGGCGCACGCCATGGCGGCGAGAATTGCAAGAGCGCCGCAGATTTTTTTCAACCGATTCCGCACAAAGCACCTCGTCATGCACACTGTTCGGCTCGGAGCCGAATGAGGGAATTGCCGCGTAGCCATCCCATGAATCGATCTGATTCGATCCGCTCGATTCGGCGCAGTAACTATTTCTGCCGTACGGGGTAGCACGAGGCGCCCAATTTCGGAGGCTCGGCTAGCAATTGATTCGGCGGTATCTTGGCAGCTTCGTCTGGCTTGGTCTCGACCGGGGCATCTCGATTCTTGTTCACGTTGTCCTCTGAACGTGCAAACGCACGAAGAACGAAAATCGTCACAAACCCGCTGAGGAATCCTGCCAGCAGGTTCGGTACCAGGATGGCGGCTGGGAAGAGGTACACCTCGGCTCGAGCCCCGAGCAGGAGCACCAACACCAGCTCGGTGGTGATCCGCCCGGCAGCCGCTGCCAGGCCGAGAAAGCAGTACCCCAAGGCCCAGGCTGGCAGGCGGCGCACCAGCGGGCCCGCAAGGTCGATCACCAAGCCGGGCGCCACGTACCTGAGGATATCCAGGACGCCGAACCGTCCATCACCCTGCAGGAACCCGATCACTCCCATGATGGACCCCGCAGCCGTTCCGCCCCAGCGCGAATGGGTGAGGCGAGATGCCAACACATAAAGCGGGAACAACAGGAGTGCCTTGTGTCCCGGAGCAAAGGGCAGGCCGGGCAGGAGTTTAAGCACCTTGATAGAAGCCATGCACAATGCAATGCCGGTCACGATGCCGATATCGTGGACCAACCGGGGGCCGAGACGGTAGTCGTTTTCGTGGCCCGGGCGCTCCCCGGCGCGCTCGATGTTTGTCCTTATTGTTTCGACGAACCCGCCGATGTCGCCGCGCAGCAGTCGCTTCACCGTCGAAAGCGTGCCGCCTTGCGCCACGGGTTGGGCTCGGCCACGACCGGATTTTTTTGCTCCCCCGAGCACCTCGAGCG
>DASPXY010001167.1:0-2524 GCA_035637055.1 Gemmataceae bacterium
TCCGGATTATCGTCGAAGTCCCTGGCGAAAGCCTCGCGGTAGGTGCTGCCGCCTTCGCCGTAAGGGGCATCCTTGCCGACCACCACGAACTCGGCGCGCGGGAACAGTGGGGCGAGCGCCACGGCGGCGCGGACGAACAGATCGATACCTTTGCGACGCTCCAGCCTGCCGACGAAGAGCACGCACACCCGACCGTCGCCGTCTGGGCGTTGGCGCGGATACCACGGCGAATGATCGCGAAGCCCCAGCGGGACGACGGCGGTTTTCCGCGCCGCCAGTCCTTGCTCCGCGCGGACCTTTGCCAGAATAGCGTCACTGATCGCGTGGACGTAGCCGGCCCGGTTCGTCGTCGCCGTTTCCAGCGCGATCAGCTGCTCGACGTGTACACGGTCCGGCAGCGAGTCGGTATGGATCGCCGCAATCGTCTTCATCGACGTCATCAAACTCAGGACCGTCGCGAACCTGCCGTCGAGGGTACACAGCAGCCCCTCGCAAAGCCACAGCGGGCCAGAGACGACGTCGAGCGGGTTGTGTGCGTGGATGCGGCAGACCTCGCCGTAAACCCTCGCGATCAGGTTGAGGTTGTGCTTGAGGGGGACATGCTGCAGGTCAGGGGGAGTGCGATCCTCTTCGGGAAGTCGATGGACCCAGACGCCGTCCTCGAAGTCCACCCGGTGGACGTCCGGCGAGCGTGTGACGACGTGGACGCGCTGCCCCTGCGCGGCCATGCCGACGGCGAGATCGTGGGTGAAGCGGCCGATCCCGCCGATCTCCGCGGGGGGATACTCCTGCGAGAGGAAGCAGAACGCACGACGCCGCCCATCGGCTTGCACTACCGGGAACGGGCGGAAGTTCCTGGGATCCGCCGGTGGGATGTGCCGGCGCCGGCGTTCCTGCTGCAAGCCCCGGGTGATCCCCGCTTCCACCCCGCGCTCCAGCTGGCTCACGAAGAACGCATACTGCTCGCAAGTGAACCGCCCCGCTGCCAGGTAGTCCTCGGCGCCGGCCCGGGTCCACTCCACGGTCTTGAAGAGGCCCGCGAGCACTTCTTCCAGCGACCGACTCCGCCGCCCATTTTGCAGGGCGAAGTAGAACAGGTTCTTGACGGAGGGGAAAGGGTTGTAAACGACCTTGTTGTGCAGGCCGCGGAGGTGACTGGGAAGGTACTTGTGATGCACGGCGGCCCCCGCCAGCGGTCGGAGTGTGTAACCCAGGTCGATGACCTGCAGGGCGACCTCGACCTCGTCGAGGAAGTATTCGATTTCCTCGTCGAAGCCGCCCACCGCCGCCAGGCAGTCGCGTCGAAAACTGCAATTGGTCCCTTGCAGATACACAAAGGGGTCTGCCCCCGGCCGTGCCGCATCGCCGCCAGGAGGCTCCGCCGGGAACGATGACTCGCCGACGCGATTACAGACCGAATAGCGATACTGCAGCGCGGTGCCCGTGTGGTCGAACACGATCCCGCCGGTGCCGCCGACCTCGTCGGTCTCGTAGGCGGCCAGCAGTTCCGTCAACCAGCCCTGTTCGGGAATGGCGTCGTCGTCGATGAAGGCCACGACGTCGCCGCTCGCCGCTGCGATGCCGATGTTGCGCGATTGCGACAGATGGGCGGCGGGACAGTGCGCGAGGCGGATGGCGCCTGCGAAGTCTGCCAGCACGCGCTGCGTCTCGTCGGTACTGGGGCCGTGGACGACGATGACCTCGAAGTTGTCGAACGTCTGATAGCGAAGGGCCTGTAGCGTCCTCTGCAGACTGGCGGCCCGATTGTAGGTGTTGATGACAACGCTCGCGCGCATGGCGGAGTTTCCCTCGCTGGTCCCTGCAACGCCACCCGCGGCGAGGCAACGGTTCCCTCCAACTCGGCGAGGCAGAAAAGCGGCATGAGGTTTACTCCAGCGCGGCGGGGTCTGGCAAGAGGAATCCGCGAGCGGAGCAACTGGGGAGATGAGAGGGGTTAGGTAGACTCCACAATCTGCCGCAGAATCCCCAGGATCTTGGGGAGGTTGTCGCTTCGGTCCCGTCAGGGCTGAGGGATGCCGAGATCGCGGCAGATCTTGCGAGCCAATGGGTCGGGAATCTCGGTATGGCGCGGCACAGCGGAGCGCTGATTGTTCGCCGGGTTGTCCACCAGGAATGCCGCCGACCTTCGCGGATAAGAACGCACCCGTGGTGGCGGAGGTGACGGATCAGGTCGTGGTGCTTCACGGAGCGAGGCTCACTTCTTCGTACGCCCCAGTTGCAGCAGCGCGGGCCTCGGCTCGGTTCATCTCAAGGGCCTCCTCCAGCGCATCGCGGAGGTTCTCCAGCAATTCTTCCCGGATCCGCCCCTGCGAGTTGACGCCGGGCACTTCTTCGACCCAACCAATCCACCAATCGCCGTGTTGTTGGATGACGGCGGTGAAGTTTGTGGCCATGAGATTCCTCGAGCAGTTGACAGTGGGCGGAGCGATTGCCAGTAGTATACCGCTGCACGCGCAGCCAGGGGAATCGGAGTGTCCCGGTGTCGATCACGGACTATTATTTC
>DASPXY010001168.1:0-2515 GCA_035637055.1 Gemmataceae bacterium
CGGCTGCTGCCGCTGATCGGCGGCCTCATCGCGGGCGCTCTTCCCGCCGACCGGATCGCACGGCGTATCGGCGCCAAGCTGACGGTGGCGGCGGGCTTCGTGCTGCTCGCGGCGGGGCTGCTGCTCGGAACACGCACCGGCATCAGCTCCGGCGGCGGCTTCGTCGCGGCCTGGATGGCGCTCGTCGGCACCGGCATGGGCCTCACCATGGCGACCGCCGCATCGTCGGCACTGGCCGAGCTCCCGGAGGAGCGAAGTGGGATCGACTCGGCCGTCATGCAGGCGCTCAATAAGACTGGCGGCCCGCTTGGCAGCGCGATCCTCGGCAGCGCGCTCACCGCCGCCTACCTCGCTCATCTCGACCTGTCCGGCCTTCCCGCGCCCGCCGCAGACGAAATCCGCCAAAGCATCTTCGGCGGCCTCGCCGTCGCCAGCCAGACTCACTCGCAGGCGCAGCTCCATTCTGTCCAGGCTGCGTTCACGCACGGGCTTGACGAAGCGCTCGTCATCTCCGCAGGGATTGCGCTCGCCGGGGCAGTCCTCGCCCTCCTCTTCCTGCCGCGCACAAGCGGCGCGAAGGCAACCGCGCAAGAATCCAGCACGACGGATAAAGAGCTTGTCGGCACCAGCTGAGCAGCCGAGGCTCGAGCTCCACGAGCGCAGGAAGGCATGGACCCGCGCCGCACCGGCTGTCGGCACGACCCCCATCCCTCCGATGCGACCCATTTCGCCGCAGGTGCGCCGCGCAAGCCTGGTGCGAGTGAACGGCGCCTCCTTGGGAAGGGAACAACTGCTCCGCGCATTGTGTAAACGGCCGCGACGTTCAGGGCTTCGATCGCCGGGCGAGGACGCACGAGCGCGGCTGGCGGGCGCAGTTCACGCTCGCGTGGTGGCCTTCGCGTGCCGCGCCATCCCACGTCCGACTCTCGGCTTGGCTCGCTGGCGGCCCCTGTGCTCTGTCTCACGTAGGTCGTCGCCACCCTCGAGTCGCTCGCCGAGCGGGTCCTGGGAAGGAAGGCGACGAGGCTTGTCCGACAGCCCGTCCGGCCAAGGCGGCGGCGGCTCGGCCCGTGACGTCAGACGTGGATCGGCGCGCGCCGGCAACGGAGCAGCGGGGGTGTGGCGGGCCGGGCAAACGAGGCTGGATAGCACACCGACTGGCCCCCGGGTGGCGACAGGGAGGGGTAGATGAGGGGCGTAAGGCACTTTCTGCGGGACTTCACGGCGTCCGCCGTGAGGGAACACCTTCGATCCGCGATCGAGGCCACCGGCGGGTCGCCGGAGCTGACCAAGAACGAGATCGAGCTGGTGCGCTTCATCAGTGAAGGGTCGCTCGACTGGCGTGTCATCCTGGCGAAGCTCCCTCGTGAGGCAGCGACCGGCGTCGATTCCTGCCCGCTCCGGAAAACGGAACTACCCCAGTAGGAAGAATCAATGGCCAGAACAGCGCGGTAGGCGTCGTGGGCGTGCGTCTTGTCGAATGCCCCCTGAGCGCCAGGGTCTAAGCCGTTCCTTGCGAGCCGCCCCAGGGGTTCAGAGAACCCGACTCCCCACGGGGTCGTAGTTTCGGGCAGTGCCATCCGGGCAGCCGCGGATGCCTCACGACTGCCGTGTGAAAGCCTTGCGCCAGGAAGGAGGTGTGAGATGTCCACGATTTCGCACCCCGCCGTCAGGGGCTGTCCCGGAGAGACGCCACTGGTCTGTGCAACTCCTTGTCACCGAGATGTGGGCGTCGCTGGCGATCGTCGCGATGTGGCTTGCGGTGCTGTTTGACGCAGTGTTCGGTCCGGACATCGTAAGCACCAATGGGCTGGCAAACAGTACGACTGTTCCGTCAGCGGTCGCCGTAGCGCTGTTCGCTTCCCTCGCCACCGTGGGCGGTCGCAAGGTACGGCTTCGATCATCACCGGAGAGACAACTAACTAATTCGTCGAGCGCGATGCTCGGTGATCCGGATGACCCCCTCTCTCGTGGGAGGGGGTCACGTTCTCGCCTCCTCAGGCAACGACGGTTGTCCCTTAGCAGGGGATTTCCATGATCGACTTGTCATCTGTGCTCTGCCGCGATGTGTCGGTAGGCGTCGCCGGACGTCGCCGTGCGTCGCGCGTACCGCAGATGTGTCCGTCTTGTGTCCGCGTGTTCTTATGGCAGACAACAAGAAATGCCTATTTGCAGGCGCTTTGCGTAAGCCCTCTGACGGACTCGAACCGTCGACCCCCTCCTTACCATGGAGGTTTTGGGGCGGTACTGGCGTGCACGGCCGAGCACTCGCGATCACGTTTCTCCTGCAAATCTTTTGCCTTTGCGACATGTCTGCCGTGCTCGCGCATGTCCGCGCGTGCACGATCTGATGTACCCGTCTCGTACCCGCGAGCTGTTGTCTGTTCGCAAAACACACAACGGCGAATGTGCATGCACTGATCACCGCGGTGAACTTGTGCAGGTCCGGCGCCAGGGATGATCCTGCTGTTTACGGCGGCGCCGCCGCTCAATCGGGGAGGTCCACCTCGACGCC
>DASPXY010001169.1:0-3091 GCA_035637055.1 Gemmataceae bacterium
CGAACTGCTGGGGTTGTCGTTGCGGAGGGAAGTTGGTGGAATCTACTCAAACGATCACCGGAACAACTCCGCCAGGAATTGTCCGCCTCGGAAATGGCCGCTTGAGAAAGTCCCCTGCAACACCTGGGCCGGCACAATCCCCGCGTAATGGCACCCAAACCCCTTCCGCAGGCTTCGCATGGACAACTTGACACCGGCGCGCTTCGCCAAATCCAGCACCTGATCGGAAATGGTGTTGACCGCCAGGAGGTGTCCGTCGCGCTCGGCCACGAACCGGAACACCTTCTTGCCCTGGCGCGGCAGGGCCTCCAGCACCTTCCGCAACTCTGGGTCGAGCGGCACCCACTGATCCTCGACGCCCTTGACGAACCTTGCCGGGAGAATGATGCGGTTCCTTTCCAGCGCCAGATAGGGAACTTCCTCGCTCTCCGTCCACTCCAGGGCGGCAGCCTCGCCGAGGCGCAAGCCCGCGAGCCACCCGGTCAGCAGGAAAGCACGCATGTTGGCATCGGGGGCCTTGGCGAGCAACCGCTCGAACGATTCCAGGGGAATGGGTTGCGGTCGCTTCCGTGGCACCCGGACGGTCGGGAACTTGGGACATGCGGGAATCATCTTCTGCTCGGCCGCCCAGTTCAGGGCCGTGCGCAGGAACTGCAGGTTGGTCCTGATGGTGCTGTTGGCCATGCCGACGCGGTCCCAGGTGGGCACCTGTCGCATCTGGCCTCCGAATCGGGAGACAGTGCGCTTCGTGATGCTCCGCAGGCTCTTGGGATCGCATAATCGCTCGAACAGGTCGAACATCGACCGATACCGCCGCTGCGTCTTGGGCCTCTTGCCGCAGACATACTCCTCCTCAAACAGTTCGCGGAACTTGTCCCAGGTCAGCCGGGAGGATTCCTTGTGCAGGCCGTTGTTGAGTTCGTACTCCAGGTCGGCGCGCTTCTTCTCGGCCTGGCCTTCGTCGGCCGTCTCGGCGCTCTTGCTTTTGCGCTTGCCCGTTTCCGGGTCGAGCCACTGCAGGACCAGGGCGGGGCGGTCCTTGAACCGCTGCACCCAGACGACGATGCGTTTGTCTGCCATCGGCAGAATCTCTTACAATGCCACGGTGAAGAAGACCGCCGGTCGGGCCGCGGCGCCTGACCGGCGGTCATGCTTTCAGAATTTTGCATTGTGGCCAAAGGCGGGCGGGAAGGGTCGCTGAGCCACTGTCGGGAGACTTGAGCAGGTCGGCCAGCGCTGGGATAACTTCCCGGGCCTCCGGCCCGATCTTGCCCAGTGCGTCCACGGCATAGATGCCGCGCAACTGCTTGTGGTCCTTCAGTGCTCCGAGCAGGAAAGGAGGAGCCATCTCCGCCTCGGCGCCTATCTCGCCGAGTGCCTTGACAGCAAGCCGCCGCACCAAATCGTCGTCATCCTCCACAGCGCGGGCCAGTGCCGGGATGGCGGCCTTGCCAGCGCGACCCAGCCTCCAAATCGCGGCGGCGGCCCCTCGCGCACCAAGGGAGCGCTGCGGTGCAGGGCCTTGCCGAGCGGCGGGACGGCCGGTTGGCCGACGGCGATCAGGACAGCGATGGCTTTGAGCCGGGCACGCTCGTTGGGGTTCTTGAGGGCATCGAGCCACACGCTCCCGCTCTTGCCGTGGTAGAGCACGGACAACGGGACGATTTGCCAAGGCGCCGAACTTGACGTATGCTGCACTTGCGGCCTGTGCGGGGAAGGCGAATGGCTCGGTGGAGGGTGGACAGGGAAGCGCCAGCAAGCGCTCAATCTCACCAGCCACCAAGCCCCCGACACGCCTTCCCGTTCGTTTGGTATCGCCCTCGCGTAGGTCGCCCGTCCTGGCTGGAATCCTCATGGCGTCCAGGGCGGTCTGCCCGGCGTCCGTCGTTGCGCTCGCCTCGTCCGCCCGTTCTGGCTGGAATCCTCATGATTATCGCGGACCCTTCCTCTCACGTTGATGTGCTCATTGTCGAGGATGACGAACCGATGCGGCGGAGCCTGCGGCTCCTCCTGGAAGGAGAGGGCTACCACTGTGCCGAGGCCGGTGACGGCCGCGAGGCGGTCGAACGCGCACGCAGGCAAGCGCCGGATTGTGTGCTCCTGGACATCGTGATGCCTGGGCTGGACGGCCTGACCGTCGCCCGCACCCTCCGCCTCGACCCGCTCACCCGCGCCGCCCACATTCATTGTCTGACAGGTCTGACCGATCCCCGAGTCCGTCAGTCGGCCCTGGAGGCCGGCTGCGAGTGCTTCCTAACCAAGCCGGTGGACCCGGACGATGTGCTTCAGGCCGTTCGCTCCTCGGCACGGCCAGGGGGGAGCGACTCGGTGAGCGGGCTGACGCTGGCGCAGGCGGAGGAACTGCTCGACTGGCTTGAGAACCAGGGTTGCACCCAGCTCCGGGCGGAACTGGCCGACGGAGGGGTCACGGTCGCCTGCATCTGTCCGCCTGGGCTGCGCCTGGCCAGGGACCAGGCTGGTGCGGTGCGCCTCCAGGGGGGGTGAGGCGAAGCGGGCGCGGGTTCCCGGCAGCGCCTGGAGGCCCGCTGGCAGGTGCGCAGCGGAGCGGCTCGGTGATGCGGTTGCCCTCGCCCCGGAGGAGGTGGGAGACGGCCTCCTTGCTGCAAGTCCCCACGAGGCCGCCTGGATTCTCCCGGCGGCCTGCTGCCTTTCAGGGCTTCCACGTCCCCGGTCAGAACCACCCCAGCGCCTCGGCGATGACGATCCCGGCGACCGTGCCGCACAGCACGGCAAGGCGAACTGCGACCGGGGTCAAGCGACGGTGTCGGCCCACCACACGGGGTTATCTCCCTCCAGCGCCAGCAGTGGTCGGCTCGAAGCGGTCCGCTCGCGTCACTCTGCCGTCGAGGCCGAAGCGGATGTACGCGGCACCTGCCTTTCCGGCCCAGATGCCGATGAAGCCGATCCGTCGTGATCGCGCGTCCGGATTCGCCTCATCCGTCAGCAGGCCACAGGCGCTTGCCTGGCTGCCGAAACTGCCGTCAACCTCGATCTCCGTCCTGCCCACCCGGATGCGGTTAAAGTTCGCCGCCGTGACGCCAGGCGGCCAGAACAGTCCCTTTGCCCCCCC
>DASPXY010001170.1:0-3025 GCA_035637055.1 Gemmataceae bacterium
TGTTCGGCGTGTCGGTGGCGGCCGACGGCAACAGCCAGGACAAGCACGCCACCGTAGCGGAGCAGTACAAGGCGCTGCTCAAGCAATACCAAACTGCGTCGGGCGGGGGAGCCCTGTCCGACGCGGAGCGCATGAAGTTCATCGGCCGAGTGTTCAAGATCCGCAATCAGCTCGCGCAGCAGTTCGTGGAGTTGGCGGAGAAGCACCCCAACGACCCGATCGCGCTGGACGCCTTGATGCAGGCGGTCTGGCAGGTGAATACCACCCCGTGGCCGGTCGAGGTCGCGGGCCAGGACAGCGCGCGGGGGAGGGCCCTGGCGCTCTTGCAGCGCGACCATATCCGGAGCGACAAACTCGGTTCGGTTTGCCAGCGGATCTCCTTTGGTTTCTGCAAGGAGTATGAGACGTTCCTGCGCACCGTTCTCGAAAGGAGCCCGCACAGGCAGGTCCGCGGTCTGGCGTGCCTCGGGTTGGCCCATTTCCTGAGCAATCGCTTGCAGCGACTCGACCTGCTCACGGCGGAGCCGGAACTCGCCAGGGAGTTTGAAGGCCTGTTCGGCAAAGAGTACCTTCAGGACTTGCTGCGGCAGGACCGCACCGGAGCCACGCGGGAGGCTGAAGCATTCTTTGAACAGGCCGCAGCGAAGTACGGCGACGTGAAGATCCCCGACGGCGGCACGGTCGGGGTGAAGGCCAAGGCGGAACTGTTTGAACTCCGCCACTTGGGCGTCGGCAAGGAGGCGCCGGACATCGAAGGCGAGGATCAGGACGGCAAGCGCTTCAAGCTCAGCGACTACCGCGGCAAGGTGGTGCTGCTCGATTTCTGGCATCAGCAGTGACTGACCTGACGGGCCCAGTGGCCCCACGAGCGGTCGCTCGTCAAGAACCTGAAAGACAGGCCCTTCGCCTTGCTCGGGGTCAACGTCAACGGCTACGACGCCAAGCAGCTCAAACTCGCGATGGACAAGGAGAAGTTGACCTGGCGGTCCTTTGCAGACCCGGGCGCGTTGGGCCAGGGCGCCATCGCAGCCCGATGGAATGTGTCGGGCACGCCGACATTGTACGTCATCGATCACAAGGGCGTGATCCGGCACAAGTGGGTGGGCAGCCCCGGCGAGAAGGCCATCGATGCGGCCCTGGAGAAGTTGCTCAAGGACGCGGAGCGATAGGCCGAACTCATCCGCCTGCGCAATCAGAGCCTGTACGGTCTCCCCTCTGGCTGAAGGATGCTTGGGGGAAAAATCGGCCCACCGGCTGCCACGTAGGTGAATAGCTCGCGGACCTCCTCCCCGCGCAACGGAAATCGGTCCAGTTCGTCCAGGCTCACCCAGGCGGCTTCCAGGGATTCCTCGTCGGGCTCGCTCTTGGGCGGTGTGTCATCGACCGGCTCGGCGAGGAAGACCACGCGGAGTCGAGCCGCTGCTGGCATCGGCGAGTGTTCGACGCGAATCACACCGACCACGCGGACCGGGACTCCTGACTCTTCCAGCGTTTCGCGGCAGGCGGCCGCCACGAAGGACTCGCCCGGCTCGACGCGGCCCGCCGGCAGATACCAGAGTTGCCCGTGCTTGCTTTCGTGGACCAGCAGGAAACGATCGCCGCGGCGCACCACAACGACCGCGAAGTACCAGGTCGGTATCGGTTCCCGTGCCATGCCTTCCCTCCGCCTCGTAGCGCAAAATAGGTGCGGCTTGCCGTGTCGAGCACCCCTCCCCCCAACCCCCTCCCCGCAACGGAGAGGGGGAGCAAGCAGTCCGGCGTTTTCTCTTCGCCCCCTCTCCTTTTAGGGGAGGGGTGCTCGACACGGCAACTGCCGCTACTGTACTCTCTGCCGGGTCAGCTGGGAAGGCGGCCCATCGCCTCGCCGCGGGCATCATGACCCGCATCACCCCGACACTCCGCCTTCTCGGGCCACCAATCGCGATCGCGTTGGCCGGATTAACTGCTGTGGAAGGATGCCAGACGCCAGGACCGCCCACGGATCGCGTCGAAACCGCGAACGCCGCGACTTGCCTCACCCGATACGAGGAGAGGGTGGCTTGTCGGAAACGGCCTCGTCGCTGCCGTTCGCTCCTCATCCAGTCGCGCAGACCAGCCGGCCTTCTTGTGCCGTGCGCTGGCACCTGCTATCAATAAGGAGGTTTCCGCCTCGCCGCCTGCACAGTTTGAGGGCCGCTCATGAGCACGTCGCCGTCTGCTTCCGCGAGTCGTTCCTGGAAAGGCGCGGCTCCAGCACCGCCCGGCGCCGACTTGCCGCGCTGGCGCAGGGAGGAACCCCGACCGCGCCAGCAACGCTCGCGCCGCGGACGCTTCTGGCTCGGCCTGCTGTTCCTTGCCGTCCTGTGCGGTCTGATCACCTGGCTGATTCTCTGGCTGCGGCCATCGAAGGGCACGGCGGTGCTGATCCTGACCGCCGGCTACGAGGAGAACCTCGCCGTGCCGCACAACGTCGCCGGCCGCGACGGCGCGAAGGCACTGGCCGAGATGGTCAGCGGCATGGAGACTTCCGGCGCCGTCGAGGGCGGCCGGTTGCACTTGCCCAAACCGCCCCGACTGCTCACGGATGTCAAGGAGTGGGCCGCTGGCCTGGACACCGCCCGCGAAAAAACGGTCCTCCTCTTCGTCGCACTGCACGGCGGCGCCGACAAGGACGGGGCTTACCTGCTACCCCAGGACGCCCTGTCGCCTGGCGCCGTGGAACAGGGCGACCCTCGCCTGCGCCTGACGACGATACTGGATCGACTGGCCCAGCTGCCGCGTGACCGCAACATCGTCCTGGTTCTCGACGCCACGCAGGCGCCGGCGAACTGGCGGGCGGGGATGCTGCACAACTCCTTCGTGCGCGCCCTCGATGCCCTCGAAGACCGGATCGCGGCCATGCCCAACCTGGTCGTCCTGTGCGCCAGCGACGCCGAGCAGCGCTCGTGGGTGTGCGACGAACTGCGGCGGACCGCCTTCACGCACTTCCTCATCGAGGGCCTGAAAGGACATGCCGACGGCGCGGTCGATAGCGTCAAGGACGGGA
>DASPXY010001171.1:0-4907 GCA_035637055.1 Gemmataceae bacterium
CGTGTTGGCGATCCGAATATGGTGACTTATCGCACGCTCGGTGTGGCCAGCCGAAAACGACAGCAGCTTTCAAGGGACGGATTCCATGCCCTGATCTCCGTCCGGCCGCTCTGGTCGTAGGCGATACTGCCACAAGCGTAAAGGGAGCGTAAAGGGGGTCGGGTCTCGTAGAACCCTGCGACCAATCCCTTCAGAGGGCGACTTCCTGAATCACGTCGAAGGCTGAGACAGCGCACAGCAGCCACTTCCGCCCGCTGCGCTCAAGCACTCCCGTCACGACCACCCGACGCCCGTCGCGGTGCGCCTCACAGGCCAGACGCTATTGCTCGGGAGTGAGCGCGATCTCGACGCGGGCAGGGGCGTCGGCACTCTCCACGCGCAGGACAACCACCTGTTCGAGGCGTCCAGGGGCCGCAAATCGTTGTGACAGAACGATGTCACAACGATTCGCAGCCCCTGGACGCTGCCGATGGCTGGTCCCCATCTTGCCGTTTGCTGTCAGAGAACCAGTTCATCGACCTTGGTAAGATGCAGGGATTGTCGGCACGCTGCCCGCAAGCGGGCCAGATCCGTGGCCCCTTCGATCCGCTGCCGCAGCGCTTCGGGCAAGGCGCCGAAACGCTCCTCCAACAAGCCGCGGAGCAGCTCCCGCGCTTCCAATAGCGCCCCTTTGGCCATACCTTCCTCTCTCCCTTTGGCCATGCCTTCTTCGAGCAGCGCTTCCGCAATCGTGTTTGCCATGACTTGCACCTCCTGCCGGCGGCTCAGATCCGTTTGGCTGGCCTCTGCCGCTGCCGCCAACCCGGCTCGTTCTGCGGGTGGGCGCCGCCAGTGCCCCCACGCCCACACCGCCCGCAGTAAATCATACCAGCGCGGATGATCCTCGCCATGCAAGTTCTGCACGCGCCCAAAGACTTCCCCGAACACGCGCACGAAGTTAGCGGCGTCGGCCTCCTGCGACCGGATCACCGCCAGCAGTTGCAGCCAGGCCTCGCCGCTGTGCAACAGCGCCTCCGCCGACTGGTCCGCGACGTTCCAGAACAACGGCTCCCAGGCCGGCGCGAACACGTGAAACGCCTTCGGCTCGCCGAGCAGTTGGATCAGCTTCCGGTTGCTGCCCCACGGCCGCGCGCCCGTGTACAGGACGATGGGCAGCACCGGCGCGAGGGTCAGCGGCGGTCGTCCCTTTTTCGGCAGACGCTCCCACTCGTACCATTGCCGCTCCCAGTAAACGACGGCGAAATACAGCAGCCGCAACGGGATCAACGGATCGGTGTCGCTCTGGTGCTCGAGCAGCACACAGACCAGTGCCCAGCGTTCCGCGGTGCCGAGGCGGTAGGGGATCTCGAAAGGCAAGTCGGCCTCGCGGTGGCGCCAGTCGTCGAGCGGGAATTCGCGTTCCAGCAGGCGGGCTTTGCCGCAGTCGAAGCCCGCGGCCAGGTGGGGCACCACCTGGAGCAACAGCGAGCGCAGGTTGTCGGGATGCGTCAGCGTTTGGCGCATCATCCGATCGACGAACTGATGCGGCGCGTCGTCGGGGAGCGTCATGGCGGGTTCCTCCCAGGGATGGCAGGCCGAGGGTGCAGTCGCTCCGGATGACCTCGTTATCGGGCCAGCCACGGCTCTCGGCAATCTCTAGCCAGAACCGCCGGGGGCGAAGCGTACAGGGGTCGGGTCTCGTGGGGCGCGGAAAAGGGGTAAAGGGAGGGGTAAAGCTTTTCTGACTACTCGATGAGCGCGGCAGGCAGTGCCCCATCGGTCGGCCGCTCGGCCTTGCGGTATGACGATCTGATTTGCCGAGATAACCAACACGAGAGATCGTCACTCTACGAGCATCTCGCCGTTCATTACCATCCAGTGCCCCGGAAACGTGCAGAGGAAGGGATACCGTCCCCGCTCCCGCGGCACCCGGAAGTGAATTGCCGTGGTCCCCTGCGGCGGCACGACATCGGTGTAGACGAGCACTTCCTTGGCGATTGGCACGTAGTTGCGAACCACCGCGTCCGGGTCGGCGATCAGCCGATTCGCCATTTCGCCGACCGGCTTGAGCATCCCCGGCTTCACCAGCACCCAATTGTGCGGCACCACGTCCGGGTTGGTGAACGTCAGTCGAAGCGCCTCCCCGGCCTGCACGCGGATCGTCGGCGTGGCGAAGGTCAGATTTTTCCCCGCTTCCAGCCGTACCTCGCGGGCTTTCGGAATCGGCTTCTGCCAGGGATTCGGCACGCGTTTGGCAGCAAACGCCAGATCCTTCAGGATCGGATGCGGGGCGAGCGGCCGCGTCGTTTCGCGATAGTTCGGCAGTTCGCGGAACGGCTTGTCGAGCTTGTGGAGAGTGATGAACAGGTCGCACGTGCGCCCCTTCGCAATCCCCAGGTTCAGGTGCAACTGGTTGACCGGTTGCAGGTCGGGCATCTCCACAAAGAGGGGTCGGCCGTCCGCAAGCAAATGAACCGACGCGATGGGAACTGGATCGTGACCCGGCAGCCCGTAATGGCTCGGGGAAAACTCGCGCGAGCCGTAGCCGGAGCTGAAGCGGTAGTTCCAGCACTGGGCGAAGTGGTGCTCCGCCTTTTCGACGAACGTCCGGTCGAGCGCCTGCGTGAACTCGACGAGCACGCCGTTGCGATACACGTGGAACCGGCGCGGCAGCTGGACCGGATCGCCGGTATAGCGGACGCGCTGGAAACAGCCGTCAGCGGCGGCGTAGGTGCCCCAGCCCGCCATGCCGCTGACGTACAGTTGCCCGTCCCTGGGGTGGAAGCGTCCGCGCTGGACGCCGGAGCCGAAATCGCCGACGAGCGGCACAATCGCCCCCTGAGCCTGTCCCTCGACTTCATCGCGGAGCAACAGAAAATGGGTCGCCGTGCCGAACGACAGGTGTACCCGCTGTCCCTGCAGCGGCCCCCATTTCTGGCTGGAGACATAGACCTGCCCGCCCAGGGCGTGATGCAACCCCGACGCGATGCGCCGCCAGCGCACGTTCTTTAGCGTGCCGTCCAAACCCTCGACGTGCCAGACGTCGCCCTGCATCGTGCAAATTGCGGCAGAACCGTCGGCGAAGAAATCGTGGCCGCCGAAGTGCATGAGGGCCTTCCACGGGTTCTCCAGCGGCGGCGCGATTGTATCGACGGCATAGGGCCGGCCGGTGCCGAGCGAGCCGGTCGTCGTGACCACTTGCGGCCATTGGGCTTTGCCGCCGCCGGTGAGGTGGGCGAGCGAGTGCTTGTCGGCCGGGGCGACCTCGCGCACGAACTTGCCGTTCTCCACCCACGGGGCGTCGAGCATCTCCACGCCGCCGACGCGATAGGCGAAGATCGTCCGCGTGCCGTGGCGGTAGAAGCCCCGATAGACAAACGGCTGCGATACCTGGTTCTTCGCTGGCGTCGGCAGCAGCTGGCCGGCGGGCCGGATTCCCTCAATGAAGCCGAAGCGGCGGTCGCTGAAGCGGACGAAGCCCCCTGGCCAGAGCGCCTCGATCTGTAATGTGTCCGGGTTGAAGCAGGCGGCCAGCTCGCCGTTGTCGCCAAGGCGCACGCAAACGCCGCGCGGCACCGTCACCTTGTCGGCGCGAAACACCCCGCACTGCAGCGAACCGAGATCGGTCTGATTCCAGCGGTTGTCCTTCCACACGTTATCGTTCTGGTTCCCCCAGTGGCCGAACGTGCCGCCGTCGATGCCAGGCCATTCGGGGAGCAGCAGCGGGAGCGGCTTTTGCGAGCGGAAGTACACGGCCTCGCGCGTGTAGAAGTCGTAGACGCGATCCCGGTTCACGTGATGCTTGCGGTTCGGCCAATCCTCCGGCCGCAACGGTTCGCGGCTGTAGGCGAATGTCACCGGTTCGTGAAGGTGATCCAGTCCCGGCGTCTTCCCAAGATCGAGGAGATAGCGAATGAGGTCGCGGCGCTGCTCCGCGGTCATCGCCGCGGTCAGTCCTTCCGGCATGAGGGTGCCAATCTCGCGGCGCTGGGCGATCTCTTTTATCGGGATGCGATGCGGTTTCCCCACGACATCCTGCAGGACGAGTTCCCTGGCAGTTTCGTCCTTCACGATCCCTTGCATGACCTGCCCGTTCGCAACCTCGACCGCGACCGCCTTGAACTCAGGCTTGACGGTCCGGTTCGGCCAGAAGACCCCTTCGACGATCTCTTCCGGCGGAATACAGATCCCTACAGCCGAAAGGCTTGGCCCGACTTCGCCCCCCTGCTTGCCGACCTTGTGGCAGGACAGGCACGCGGACGTGGCGGCACGGAAGACGACGGCTCCGCGCCGTGCGTCGCCGTGCATCTTCGCGTCGGCGAGCAGTTCCTTCACCAGCGCGGCGCTGTAGGGGATTTTTCCGCTGGCGTCGAACTTCAACTGGAAAGGGCTGGTCACCGCTTGCTGGCCGATGGCTGCCGAGGCCATTACCGCGAAACCAGGCAGCAAGGCCGCGATCAAGACGCGCTGAAGCATGGATCGATTTCCTGAGCGATATCAAACGGACGGCATTGAACACCTAAGCTCAGCGGCGCGGGAGGCAGGAGAGCCATTGAACCCCAAACGCCTTCATGCCCCCGCGTCCGCCGAGGCGGCTGGTTCGGCCTCTTCGCTGCCCACCATCGCCAAACCGACTACTCCAGATACATGGCAGCGAGGCGGGGCAGACGACGGCGGACTTCGATGTCATTGTTGAAGTCCCAGTCCTCGCCGCGTAACTCCGCGCTTTCTCTGCGGGCCGGGTAGAAGTCGGTGTCCGACTTGCCCGTTACGGCCATCCACGCCCCGTGAGCCGCGGCGTAGATTTCGGCCTCGGCGTCGATACCCGGCACCACGGCATCGGCGAGACTGTCCGGGTTCGCCACTGCAGCCTCGTACACCTCCCGCCCCATGCCGATCAGCCAACACCGGAAATAGTAGAACCCGTC
>DASPXY010001172.1:0-6109 GCA_035637055.1 Gemmataceae bacterium
ATGGCAGGCGCATGGAGACGCCTTCCTGCACCAGTGGGCCTAGTGGCCGCAGCGGATCCTGAGCTACTTCTGCCATCCCGCCGTCCAAGATGCGACTGCCAACACCGTGTGAGGAGCTTGCCTGCCGGAGTAATAACTCTCGCAGGGCGTCTTTGCAGGGGCGGAACATCTCAACGAGTTCCGCCACGGACGGGAGCGGCTCGGGCGGTCGTTCAGCCGCGCGGCGGGACTGCGCCTGCTGTTCGAGGGCCACGAGCCGGCGGAGCAGGGTCTTCGCGGTTGCCTCCTCTGCTGCTCAAGTCTCTCCAGTTCCTCCACCCGCTCTGCGAGGTCGAGAGTTTCCAGCCCTTTGTGGGCGTGCGCCAGGATCGTCTCGGCGGCCCGGTTCCTTGCAGCGGCGCTGTCGCACCCGAGGTTAGCCTCCAATGCGTCCAGCGCCTTACCGGAGAGGTTCAGCAACCGGCTTACGGTCTGGTCGAGGACTTGCTGGCGGGCAGTGCGGTAGGCTCGCCGGAACTCGGGCAGGTCCAGCCAGCCCCGCAGTGTCCGCTCCCCCACCTCGGCCTGCTGTGCGGCGGCGGCGATGGTTGGCGCGGACAGCAACGCTAGGATGGCCTGCTCCTGTTTGGGCGTCAGGCTTTCCACCGGCTCGCTCATTGCCACGTCCCCTCTTTGCCGAATCTTGCCGGTTTTTGCCGCAGAGAAAATGCTTCAAACTTGCGGAACTTCGCGTTCGCAGATCTCTTGAGCCAGCTGCGCCCGCTGCTCGTCCCCCATCGACCGCCAGTAACTTGCCTCCATCTGGTAGGCTTCCTTCCGGTTTACTGGGCGGAACTCGAAGATGATGGGCCGATCACGATACCAAATCCGGTCACGGCTTCGCAACAGCCGAACCGTCAGCACGCTGCGCGTTACCGGTTCGGGCATTCCGCCAGGGTAGAACCGGAATGGGAACCCGCCTTGCGGGTTCTGGCACCAATTCTGAAGCCGCATCGCGAGTTCGTGGATGTCCGTGTGATAGCAGCAAGTGAGGAGAAAGTCGATCTCGCCTTCGGTCCATTGCCGCCTCAGTTCTGTCTTGGCCGGATCTTCTGTCCCGAAGGTGGGCGCTGGGAACCAAGTGAACGGGAGGAAGCGAAGGAATTGCTCCTCAAACGGATGACCCTCCGGCGTTGCCAGCCGGAGAAAGACCGAGCTGACCCGGCGACTGGGATCCGAGCCGCGATCACGCTCTGCCTGCCAACGGGTCTCCCGATTAGCCGGCGTCATGTTGGCGATTTCGGAAAAGTCATCTGGCGTCACGCGGACCGGTGCCGGTGACTCGCCGTCGAGACCACTCAGCGCGCGTTGGACGTTCTCCGAGCCGGTGCCCAGCTCGAATAGGATAACGCCTTGAGGAATCTCCATAGTCGCCAGTTGTCGGTCACCATCCTCAACGATCAACTCCATTCGGGCACCGCTGCTACGGGTGACCTGGTTCGCCTCTTCGAGCGCCCGCCAATCTCGAACCGTAAGTTCTGGCCATTGGATTGCGGTGCCAAACGTCACCTGGACGCGCTGCCCCGGCACGGGAGGGACCGGAATCGTCATCACGACCGGGTACGCGGTCGGTGTGTCGCCGCTGAAACGCCGCAGAAGCAACCGTATGGTGCGGGTCGGCTGGCTAACTTCAACACGCGCTGGCATCTGGAATGAGGCAGGCCGATGGGCTGCCACTGAGCCGACCTCCACCACAACGCCGGTGGTGTCTCGGTTGGCTAACTCGGTGTCCCCTTCCACGCGCAAGGTGAAGTTGTGGTCAGCAGCAGCCGTCAGGAGGATGGGTGTGCCGGCCCGTTTGCTGGCCAATAACAGCCGGGGCAAGTACGTCGTTCCTGTCGCATCTGACGGCATGGACTGCGTCATGTGAATGAGGATGGATTTCCCCGATGTGGGATTCTGCTCTATCATGGCCGCCTGCGCTGCCTCGGACGGAATGACGGCTGCTGAAAGCTGCTCGTGGGTGAAACCGCCCAACAGGGCTAACTCCTCCAACAGCCTCACCGTCGGTGCGACCGTTCCGTTGTCCGCCGTTAATGCACGAACGGCCGCACGAACTGGGCCTTCCAGCAGCCGTTCGGGGTCTGAGTGCAAGTCGATCAGTGCCCCGGTCACAACTGCCTGGGCAAGAAGCGATTCCTTGACCAAGTTGTCAGCCGAGGGAGTGTGATCGCAGACCAGCCGGGACGCCGTCGGGCAGGACTCCAGCAGTAGGCGAACCGGGTCGGTCGGCGGCCTTTGCGTCACCCGGACGGAGTACGCGCGCTCGACGGCAGGGAACACAGACCTGCAGACGTAGCCGCGTCCGAACTCGCTGGCAAACAGTTCCTGCTCCCAGCTGTGTCGGTAGCGGCCTACAAACAATAGGTCGAGGTCGTCGGCCTCACGGGCGCGATTGAAGAAGGTGTCGGCGTGTGTTGGTAGCGCGGAAAGCATGTACGCGGCCGCCGGGCCAGACGCGGCAATGAGATGACGCTTCGTCACTGCGTCGTCCACAATGCGGCCGGCGCTGGACGCCAACTCCGCCTCAGCGTTGCCAGACTCCGCGCAGACGCTATCGAGCCCCACCCTCTCCCTGGTATCTTGACGAAAACGGCCGATGATCGCCTGCACAATCTCGTCCCGGCTACAGGGCCTCATATCGGAGCAGACGACTGGCAGCAGCATCTCCCACATCGTGTGCCGTTCCCACTGGATTGTGACGGAGGGAAGCGTGGCGACCACGTGTTCCGTGTTCGCTTGCCGGCGCAGGTCTCGAAGTGCGGAGAACGCCTTGAGGAACACCTGCGAGCGCAGGTACTCCTCAAACGCAGGCGTGTCCGCCGACACCTGGAACAAGAGGGTTGAAGGCGGGTGGGACACCGGCCCGCTGATGGCCTGGTGCCGCCGCCAATGGCGCCGGTCGTTGTCGTCTTGGATGTTCCGCCAGTTCTGCACTCGCTCCGGCGCCCGGTCAGCCCCCAGGTGCAACTCGTCGATGGCGTAGATCAGTGCAGACAAAAGGCGCACCCGGACGGCAACGCCCGGCCCAAGGACTTCGGTGTTCTTGAGTTCGTCCCAATTCGCCTCGCCCTCGGCGTTCTTCTTCGGCCGGTGGCCCCGGCACACTTCCCCAAGCACTACGGCCCAGCGCATGTTCTCGAAGCCCAATTCCGCCCACTTCTCGCGCACACAGTCGCCGATGCGGACGGCATGATCCCGGCGTACCTGTTCGCGCGCCTCCGCGCTCCTGTCGTCTGCCTCGGTGCCGGCCATCGCCAAGTCGTGGTAATGGCAAGCCACGGCGAGAAAGAACAATTCTTCGCCCGTCATCGCGGTCAAGAACTCGTCGGAGAGCACCATGCGCGATTTTTTCGACCGTTCCCGTGTGCCGCTGAGTGTGGTCCGTTCCACCAGGGAACGTCGCTTGGGTGTAGTCCAGGAATCGCGCCGATTGCTGGATCAGGCGCGCGGCTTGATCAGCCAGACCGTCATCACGCGACCGCAACGCATGAACTAGCGGGTGGTCGTTTTGCTCTCTGAGGCTCATGGATTTACCAAAGTCGAGGGCACCGGCTTCCTGGGCCGCAAGCGTGGCCGCAAAGAGAGCACGGTCAGTTTACCAACCAGAACAGCCTGTTGTCCGCTCACGTCGTGAACGGTTGCGGGTATTATAACCGCTTGATGTCGCCGGGGCGGCCCCTCCGCTCCCCGCCTGCCCCATTGCGATTATCCCGCCCCAGAGGGCCGCTGACCGCTCCGGCCGGCTTCCGGGTCGGCTCAGGCGGCATCTCGCCCCTAACGCGATTCTAGACGTTCCAAAGGGCAATTGTGTCAGGGATTGCCAGGGAATGACATACCCCTGTCAACCCCTACCCCTTACCCTTCGGCTTGTCCGGTCTGTTGCCCGAGCAGCATCGCGGCGAGCCGAGCCCGGTCCGCAGGGGACAGCCCGAGCAGCGCCGCGGCGAGAGGGGCGAGCGGGTCAGTTTGCTCCGGTTTTGGCTCGCTGGTGCAACTGGCGGTGCAACGGTCCGCCCCGCTTGCCGCAAGTCCTTTGGTGTCAGCAGTTGCGAGTGATAGGCTGTTGCTCGACACGCTGGGGGTCACTGGTTCAAGTCCAGTAGCGTCCACTTCCCTCAAATCTTTCGCTGAACGCAAGTCAAGCATACCTTCTGGCGGCCGAAAGTGCAGCCTGGAAACCCTTGAAAGCGCGGACGTCTTCCGCAGAAAGGGTTCAGCTGCATGTCCCGCCGCAACCACATCCCCGCGTACCGCCTCCACAAGCAGAGCGGCCAGGCTGTCGTGACCTTGCCGGACGGCCTCGGCCGTCGCCGCCATGTCCTCCTCGGAAACCACGGCAGCACCGAGAGCCGGAAGGAGTACGGCCGCGTCCTGGCCGAGAGGGAGTCCAACGGCTGCCGTCTGCCTCAGCCCACAGCCACCTATGGCTCACGCCAATAAATCTGCAACACAGCAGCGGAAGAAGAGACCTCTGAGGAGTTCGGGGTTCTGAGCCATAGCCGTGAGCTTCTGTTCCGACAGGTCTTTGATTTCGGGCTTAGTCTTCGCTTGGTGGCCTTTGAGTTCCTGGTGCTTGAGGTGGTTCCACACTTTCTCGTCGGGGTTCCAGTCTGGCGAGTAGGGAGGCAAGTGGAAGACATGCAGCCGACGTTGGCTTTGGATAAACGCCGCCGTCAGCTGGGAGGTATGAGGCGGGGCCTGGTCCATGACGACCACCAAGTGCCTGCGCGGGTGGTGCCTCAGCAACTGGTCCAAGAACTCGATCACCTCCGCCGACGTGATCCGCTTGTCGTACAGCCGGCATACCCACCGACCTTGGGCGTTGCTGGCCGACATCACGGGAACCGACCCGCGCTTGCCGGTGACCTTCTGTTTGGGCGTCTGGCCACGAACGGCCCAGGTCTTGCCCAGCAGGGCCGTCAGGGAAATGCTCGCCTCATCCTCGCAGTACAGGATGGCCCGATATTCCTGGATGGTGGAGCGGATCTTGGGCAGCGTCTCGCGCAGCCACGTCTGCCGAGCGACGGGGTCGGCCTCGAAGTACTCCCGAGTGGGCTTCTGGTAGGTCAGACC
The DNA here is from genome assembly GCA_035637055.1 of Gemmataceae bacterium. Classification (GTDB taxonomy): domain Bacteria; phylum Planctomycetota; class Planctomycetia; order Gemmatales; family Gemmataceae; genus DASPXY01. Next base: position 5,116 of record DASPXY010001172.1, read on the forward strand.
CGCTTCCTCAAGCCGACGCAGAATGGTCCGCAAGCTGACGCTGGCGGCAAACCGTTCCGTGACCACTTGATGGATTCGCTTGGCCGTCCAGAAGTCGGTCTCAAAGCCGAAGGTCGAGGCGGGTTGCAGGACCATCTCCCGCCACTGTTCGGAGGTCAAGTCCTGGAGTTTGCGCGGCCGGCCACTGCCGGGGACACGGACCAAGCCTTGGGGGCCGCTGGCCTGGTCGAAGCGTACCCGCCAGCGGTAGAGGGTCGTGCGATCAACCTGGTAGGCTTGAGCGACCTGGGCTACAGGCATGCCCTCGTGGAGGGCGCGCACAGCCCGGACTCGCAACTCGTAGGTGGAATACTTGATTGGCTGCATACCCCCGTTGTCGGAGCCGTTCCCCCTTGCGGTAAGGGAAAGTTGCAGAATTTTTGGCGTGCGCCATAGGTACAGCGGGGCATAGCAATCCGCCGCCTTTGCCAGATGCCGCACCGTCTCCTGGGGCTAACCGCAGCACACTGCTCCCGGCGGGTTCCAATTCCAGACCCGTAAAGGCGATCTCACGAAGCCCGCCACGATGGGTTTCGCCCGCACTCCGCCAGACCTGCCTGTCCAGTTGGACGAACCGCCCGTTGCCGCGCATGACCCCGGCCACCAGCTACGCCAACGGCACTTCTTGGGCGAAGGGCTGCGCGTCGCCGGACTAACTCGCTCGCGGGACGCAGGGTGAATTGGGCCTCTGGGAATGACAGCCACCTCCTGTTTCGGCTGCGCTGCGCTTTCGACCTCACGCGGTTGCGGCGACGTTGGCCAGAGCCTCACACCATTGGACCAACGTCATGAGGGTCTCGATCACGGCCCGAATCGTCGCCGGTGGTGCAGATCGGTCGAGAAGGTTCGTGTTCAGGCGGGCACTCAGCCGTTCGGCCGAGCGGTAGGCTTTCTCCAGGAGATGCACTGGGCAGTGGATCTGGGGTTCGTGTTCGAGTTCCAGATAGAGATCCCG
>DASPXY010001173.1:0-4152 GCA_035637055.1 Gemmataceae bacterium
GGTTGTGGTCTGCGCGACCTGAAGGATCCCGCCGAGCACGCTGAGGATCTCGTCCGCGAAGCGTACATGCGTCGCTGCATTCGTGAAGTGCTTGCGAAAGGCCACAAACCGGAGCGCGTTTTGGTCGTTTGCGGTGCCTTCCACGCCCCGGCGCTGACGCACGAACTGCCGCCGATGAGCGACCGCGAACTCAAGGCCCTGCCGCGTGCCGAGACGAGCCTGACGCTGATGCCGTACACCTATTACCGCCTGTCGTCGCAATCGGGCTACGGTGCCGGCAACCACGCCCCGATGTACTTCCAGCGGCTCCACGAAGAGCGCAGCGCCGGCCGCGGCGAACGCCTGGCGGCGCGCTATCTCACCGAGGTTTGCCACGCGATGCGCCGCGGCGGTCAGATTCGCTCGGCGGCGGAGGTGATCGAGGCCACCCGCCTCGCCCAGAGTTTGGCGGCCCTCAACGATGGCTGCGCTCCGACACTGCGCGACCTGCGCGACGCCGCGATCACCTGCCTCGGCCGCGGCGAGCCGGACCTGGTGCGGCCCTTCCTCGCCGAGGTTGAGATCGGCCACGCCATCGGCAAGCTGCCCACGGGAGTCAGCCGCACCGCCTTGCAGGACGATTTCTACCTGCAACTGGAGGGATTGCGGCTGGAGAAATATCAGGTTGACAAGGACCAACCGCCGCTGGCGTTGGACCTGCGCGAAAACCGCTTCGTCAAGGGTGAGGAAGCAGCCTTACGGGATCGCAATCGTAGCATCTTCCTGCATCGATTGGAGGCCCTGGGATTGGGGTTCGGCAAGCGGCAGGACGTGAAGGGCCAGTACGGCACGGCGCGCGAGCAGTGGTTGCTTCGCTGGAAACCGGATTGCGAGATTCAGCTCGTCGAGGCGGCGCTCAAAGGCGATACCGTGGAAGTGGCGACCGCGGTGGCGCTGTCGGAACACTTGGCCGAGTGCGAGCGCGTCGATCAGGCGGCGGGCATCGTGAAAACCGCGGTCACCTGCGAGCTGGTGAACGCTCTGGAAGACGCCAGCCGCCGACTGCAGGCGATGGCTGTCGAGGACAGCGGCTTCGTCCCCCTGGCGCGGGCCGTCGATGATCTGGCGGTGTCGATCAGTTACAAGAACGTCCGCAAGTTCGACCCGGAACCGCTCCGCCCGCTACTCGCTCAGCTCTTTCTGCGCGGCACGCTCCAGCTCAAGCAAGCCTGTGTCTGCGACCGGGCCGGGGCAAAGGAGATTCAGGAGGCGGTTACTCTGTTGAATGGAGTCGCCGTGGGCAACGCCGACGATGTGGACTGGCAGCGCTGGGATCGGGAGCTGCAAGGCGTCGCTGCCGCGGACGACCTCAACCCGTACCTGTCGGGGCTGGCCTGCTCGATCATCCTGGAGAAAGGCAAGATCAGCGAGGATGAGTTGTCGCGCGAGGTCAGTCGCCGGCTCTCGCCGGGCGTCGATGCGGAACTCGGGGCGGGCTGGTTCGAGGGGTTGGTGCAGGGGAACCGGCAGGCGTTGTTCTCGCGGCTGCCGCTGTGGCGCCAGCTCGACGCCTACATCAGCAGTCTGCAGGACGATGAGTTCCGTCAGGCATTGGTCTATCTGCGGCGTGCCTTCGGGCAGTTCGAGCAGGGAGAAATCCGCCGCATCGTGTCGAACCTGGTTGAGATTTCGCAGGTTGGGGCCGAGGAACTCAAGGCCAACGTTGACGTCAAGTTGAGCGAGGAAGAGGCGAAGAAGATCCAGGAACAACTCGGCGATCTCGATTTGAACAGCCTTCTTTGAGCCCCCTTCAGGGGGCTTTCCACGGAGTGGTTTAGGCCCGCCCTTGAGGGCGGGTGGGCGGGGGAACCCTCCCAGCTCTCCTGTGTGGCAGCCCCCTTGAGGGGGCTTCTCGGTGTTCGGCTTCAGCCACTCACAACGGCTCAAGCCGAACGGCGAGAAGCCCCCTCAAGGCTAACGAGGGCATAGGGAGTGGCCGCCGCGTAACCCGGCGTCAACGCCGGGCCTACACCGCTTCGCGGAAAGCCCCCTCAAGGGGGCTCGCAAACCACCTGCACCGGGCGGAACATGCACCCCCGGCGAAGTGGAGAACCGGAGCGAGCATCCCCATGTCCACCGACCGTTACGTCCGCTGGCGTCTCATCCTGGGCCGCGAGGCCGAAAAGGATTTGTGCCAACTCGCCGGCAGTTCCGGCCTGCTCTCCAGCGACCTCGCCAACCTCGACGAGGCACTTGCCCAGATCTACGGCGGCGCCGCGGCGCAGCCCGCCGACAAGGGCGGCAAACGCAGCGCCGGCCTGGGGAGTTCGGCGCCGCGCCTGGCGCAGTGGCTCGGCGATATCCGCGGCTACTTCAGCCAGGATGTCGTCGCCGTCATCCAGCGCGACGCCATCGAACGCAAGGGGCTCAAGCAACTCCTCTTCGAGCCGGAAACGCTCAGCCAGGTCACGCCGAACATCGAACTCGTCGGCACGTTGATGTCGCTGCGCGGCATGATCCCCGAAAAGACCAAGGAAACCGCCCGCGAGATCGTCCGCGCCGTCGTCGAAGAGATCATGAAACGGCTGCGTGCGGCGGTCGAACAGGCGGTGCGCGGGGCACTCGACCGCTCGCGGCACAGCCCGATGCGCAGCCTGCCCAACCTCGACTGGGGCCGCACGATTCGCCGTAATCTCAAAAACTACGATCGCGAGCGCAAAACGATCATTCCCGACTCGTTCCACTTCTTCGCTCGCCAGCATCGCCGCAAGGAGTGGAACGTCCTGGTCGCCATCGACCAGTCCGGCTCGATGGCGGATTCCGTCGTTTATGGCTCTGTCATGGGCGCCATCTTCGCCAGCATGCCGGCGCTGGAGACGCACGTGGTCGCCTTCGATACCGAAGTCGTCGATCTGTCGGAGCAGTGCCACGACCCCGTCGATATGCTCTTTGGCATCCAACTCGGCGGCGGCACCGACATCAATCGAGCGGTTGCGTATTGTCAGAGCTTCGTCTACGACCCGCGCAAGACGCTGTTCTTGCTCATCACCGACCTGTTCGAGGGCGGCAACGAGCGCGAGCTGGTGCGGCGTATGGAGGATCTCGTTGCTTCGGGTGTCAAGGCGATCTGTTTACTCGCTCTTTCCGACAGCGGCGTCCCCAGCCACGACGAGCGGCTGGCGAACCGCCTGGCGGAGATCGGCGTGCCGTGCTTCGGCTGCACCCCGAACATGCTGCCGCCGCTGCTGGAGGGCGCCATCAAGGGGCAGGATCTACGCCAGCTCGCAGAGCGCTGCGGCGTGAAGGCGACGTGACGACATGGAACATTACTTCGCGACCTGTGGCCGTGGCATTGAATCGACCCTGGCCGGCGAGTTGACCGAACTTGGCGCCGCGGAGGTCAAGCCGGGTCGCGGCGGGGTTTCCTTCGCGGGCGAGCGCACGCTCCTCTATCGGGCCAACCTGTGGCTGCGGACGGCGATCCGCGTTCTGTGGCCGATTCTCGAAATGGATGTCACCACGCCGGAGGAACTCTACGACGCGGTGCAGACCATCGACTGGTCGCAGTATCTGACGCCCGAGCACACGCTCGCCGTCGATTGCAACGTGCGCGACTCGCATATCACGCACTCGAAGTACGCCGCCCTCAAAACCAAGGATGCCATCTGCGATCAGTTTGTCGCGAAGTGCGGCCGCCGGCCGAGCGTAAACGTCGAGGAGCCGATGGTCGGCCTCAACCTGCACATTCATCGTGACCACGCCGTGTTGAGCCTGGAGAGTTCGGGCGAATCGCTGCACAAGCGCGGCTATCGGCCGATTCTCACGAAGGCGCCGCTCAACGAAGCGCTGGCGGCGGCGCTGGTGCTGCTCACTGGCTGGCGCGGGGAAACCGCCTTTGTCGATCCGATGTGTGGCTCGGGAACGCTGCCGATCGAAGCATCGTGGATTGCGCTGCGGCGGCCGCCGGGGCTGACGCGGCGGCGCTTCGGTTTCCAGGGCTGGATGGATTTCGACGTCGCGCTGTGGGCGGAACTGCGCGACGAGGCGCGCCGCGGCGTGCTCAAGCGACTGCCGGCGCCGGTGGCCGGCCTGGACGTGCGCCGCGATATGGTCAGTTTCTCGAAGGGCAACGCCCGTGCGGCCGGCGTCGGCAACCTGCTGCATTTCGAGGTA